>NZ_JAKGBH010000009.1:0-128611 GCF_021532515.1 Pseudoalteromonas sp. PAST1
GAGGACATATCATCGAAGTGCTGAATTAGAGACATAAAAAATCCGATATTATTTCTAATATCGGATTTTGAAGCTATGAAAAGATCAGTCAAGTGATCATAAAAATATTCTTAACTGATCAGCATTACCCCAAGGGCGCTTTTTTATGTCTTATAGCAACTTAGTTATTTAGAACAACTCTTCCTCTGTGCTGAGCTTTTCTTCAAATACGTCTGTTGGTTGATCGAGTACGTACTTAGTTGGTGCAGTGCCTTTAATGAAGTATTCAAAACGACTGGTGTAATCATTTTTGTGACTCAATAGACCTGTTGCTAAGTCGATTCGAACCGATACTAAACCTTCAGGAAGCTCAATAGGTGCTTCTGGCATACCATCAAGGGCTGCACGCATAAAGTCGACCCATGCAGGTTGCGCGGTTTTAGCGCCGGATTCTGCACCTGATATTTGCGATTTATCGAGGTTACTATTGTAAGTCGAGCGGCCTAGCGCTTTTCCAGGGTTATCAAAACCAACCCAGACCGAAGTCATTACATTGCGATTAAAGCCGCTAAACCAAGTATCTACCGAATCATTAGTGGTACCTGTTTTACCAGCTAAATCACGACGATCAAGTGCTTGTGCACGCCAGCCTGTGCCACTCCAGCCTGTTTTATGGGTCCAACTACCGCCCCCCCAAATTGCACTGTGCATAGCTTGCGAAATTAAAAATGCATTTTGCTTAGAAATGATACGAGGCGCACAGCGAGGTGTTTTCGTTATCTCCGCTTCAGTAAAACTCTGTTGATTCTGGTTAAGAGATGCAAACTCAGGGGTTACAGTTTGCTTAGGCGCATCACAAGCAAGTTCAGGCTCTGTTTTAAATAAAACAGTACCCGCCGAATCCTGAATCTCAGAGATAAAGTAAGGGGTTATCAAATGACCGCCATTGGCGAATGTACTCATACCGCGGGCTAGTTCAAGTGGAGTGATTGAAGCGCTACCGAGTGCGAGTGATTCACTGCGGTTAATATCGTTATTCAAAAAGCCAAACTTAAGCAAATGATCGGCTGTACGCTCAAGGCCAACACCACGTAATAGGCGCACCGAGATTACGTTCTTCGATTGTGCGAGTGCTCTGCGAATACGTATAGGACCATTATAAACTGCTGGGCTGTTCTTAGGGCGCCATGCCACACCTTGGCTTTTATCCCATTGATTAATTGGTGCATCATTCAAAATAGAAGCAAGCGTATAGCCATTCTCAAGTGCCGCTGAATAAATAAATGGCTTAATGTTTGAGCCTACTTGGCGTTTTGCTTGAACTGCGCGATTGTATTGGCTTTGTTCAAAGCTATAACCACCGACAATCGCTTTAATACGACCATCTTGCGGATCAAGTGAAACAAGTGCGCTCGATGCTTCTGGTACTTGGCTAAGGATATAGCTTTCATCTGCATTTTTACGCAGCCAAATTTGCGCTCCCGCTGATAAAATTTCCGTAGCTGTTTTTGGTGCAAAGCTTTGACGGTAACGCGTAATATATTTACGCGCCCATTTTAGACCATCCCACTCAACAGTGACTTGTTCACCGCTTTTTAATAGCACATCAATTGATTGTTCAGCGACATTAGTTACAACACCTGCTAATAGCGGACCAAATTCTTTGACATCTTTTAATTTAGATAAGATCTCTTCTTGGCTAAGAGGGCTTTCATTTTCGCTGTCCCATAACTGAGCCGCAGCACCACGGAAGCCATGACGCATATCGTAAGCGTGTAGGTTATCAACAATCGCATCTTGAGCAGCCTGTTGAATGTTAGAGTCAACGCTGGTGTAAACTTTAAAACCAGTATTATAGGCGCGCTCGTGACCATAACGAGCTACCATTTCAGCACGAACCATCTCTGAAATATACGGGGCATAGACTTCAATTTCTGCGCCGTGAAATTTTGCAGTAATAGGTGCGTTAATAGCCTCTTCATATTCGCTTCGAGTGATGTAATTTTCGGTGTACATACGACCTAATACGACATTTCGACGAGCCTTTGCGCGAACTGGGTTACGAATAGGGTTAAGTGCAGAAGGTGCTTTAGGTAGGCCTGCAATCATCGCCATTTGCGCTAAAGTTAACTCGTTTAAATCTTTGCCATAGTAAACTTGCGCAGCTGCACCAATACCAAAGGCGCGATTACCCAATTCGATTTTGTTTAAGTATAATTCGAGAATTTCGTCCTTAGTTAAAATACTTTCAATGTGAAGAGCTATGAAGATCTCTTTAACTTTACGGATATATGCTTTTTCTCGGGTTAAGAAGAAGTTACGGGCAAGCTGCATGGTTATCGTACTTGCGCCTTGTTTCTTTTCACCGGTAGATATGAGTACAATGGCTGAGCGAACTATACCAATTGGATCAATGCCAATATGTTCATAAAAGCGATTATCTTCTGTTGCTAATATTGCATCGATTAATGGTTGGGGTATTTGATCTATTGTTACTGGAATGCGGCGTTTTTCACCAAATTGATTGATCAATAAGCCATCTCGTGAGAAAACTTGCATAGGTGTCTGTAACTGAACGTCTTTTAAAACCTGAACGCTAGGAATGTCGGGTTTAACGTAATAGTATAGACCAACTAAAGTGATTAGTCCTAAGAATGAGCAGATGATAATAAATTGTAAAGTTCGCTTTAATAAAATCACTTATATTTTCCCTAAATGGACTCCCAATTAGAATCGGAGACTGCTAGTATATATTGATTAAAAAATGAATAATATTTTTTCAGATAAAAATTATAACTTGTTTATTATTAAAACAAAGGCCAAGTTGCAAACATGCTAAGTCAGCTATTTAAAAAGCCTTCATCTATGATGGTAGGGATCGACATCGGATCACACTGTATAAAGGCAGTGTTATTGCAGGAGACAGACACTGGTTTGCGGCTTGAAGCACTAGCTATTGAACCTATGCCTAAAGGCGCTATGTCTGAACGTTCTATTCAAGACATAGAAGCAATAGGTAATGTTATCGCGAAATTAAAAAGAAAAATACCTAAATCTGTACAACGCGCTGCTGTTGCAGTGTCTGGGCAAACCGTGATCACAAAAGTAATTTTTATGGATGTATCATTAACTGATGCTGAACTTGAGTCACAAATTGCTATTGAAGCAGACAGCTTAATTCCTTACCCCCTCGACGAAGTTAATATCGATTTCGAAAAACTGGCTATTAACGAAGCGGATCCAAGTAAAGTTAATGTACTTCTTTCGGCAGCGCGAACTGAAAGTGTGCAAGCTCGTGTAGGTGCTCTTGAAACAGCTAACTTAAAAGCGGCAGTGGTCGATGTAGAAAGTTATGCCCTCAGCCGAGCAATGGATGTTTACTATCAACAGTTGCCAAGCGATGCTTACAATAAGTGTGTCGCTGTGGTTGATATTGGTGCTGTTCTGATGTTGGTTAGTGTGGTGCAAGAGGGTGAAACAATTTATACCCGTGACCAAGTATTTGGCGGCGATCAATACACTAATAGTATCGTTGCTTATTATAATAAAAGCTTTGATGAAGCTGAAATAGGTAAAACAACTGGGGATTTACCACCAAATTATACTTTTGAGGTGTTAGCGCCATTCCAAACATCACTATTGCAGCAAGTAAGACGCGCAGTACAAATGTTCTTAACAACCAGTGGTAAAGAGCAAGTTGACTATATTGTTCTAACGGGTGGCACAGCTATGATTGATGGCCTTGACAGGCTTTTAATTGAAGAACTGGGAATCCATACGGTGGTTGCTGAGCCATTTGCAAACATTGAAATCTCCGCAAAAGTGGATCGGAATATGCTGCAGCGTCACCGAACTCAGTTTGCAATAGCCACAGGACTGGCATTAAGGAGCTTTTCATCATGCCACATATAAATTTACTGCCCTGGCGAGAACAGCAAAGAAAAGACTCACAGAATAAATTTATAACTGTGCTTTTTTCTGTTGTTGTTGTCAGCTTTATCAGTATGTATCTATTGAGCTCTTTTTACAGCGGCCTTCGTCAAGGCCAAGATGCAAAGAATAACTTTTTAAATACTGAGATCGCTCTTTTGAATCAACGTATTAGGGAAATTAATGAGCTTGATAAAAAGAAAGAAAACTTACAGCAACGAATGCGTTTAATTGAAGAGCTGCAAAGTAGTCGTAACTTAGGTACACAAATCATGGATGAAGTTGCGAAAATAGTCCCTGCAGGTGTCTATTTGACTAAGTTGGAGCGCCGTGGTGACCAAATTCATGTAACAGGTCGTAGCGAATCGAATAACCGCTTATCGACCATGCTACGTCAAGTTCAAAGTTCTTATTTACTAGAGCGCCCAGTAATGCAAGGCATTGTTGCAGGTGAGCAGACATCAAGGCTATTAAGTGACTTTAATATGGATTTTTATGTTAAACCGTTTGATCAGATAGGTGAGGCGCGTAATGAACCTTGATATCAAATCGTTAACTGAAATAGATTGGAATGAAATAGAGCTCGAAAACATGGGTGATTGGCCCATTGCTGTAAAAGCGTTATGTTGTGCTTTTGTAGCTGCAATCGTGTTGTATTTTAGTTATAGCCTATTGGTGTCTGATGAGATTGCCAGCTATCACAGCGCCGTAGCAAAAGAAACTGAGTTGCGTAACACTTACAAGCAAAAATATGCTTTAGCGAGCAACTTAGAACTGTATCGCCAACAAATGGTAGAAATGGAAGAGAAATTTTCTCAACTATTGAAGCGCTTACCTACCTCGAATGAAACACCTGGGTTGCTTGATGATTTATCTTATGTTGGAACGACAAGTGGTTTAACCTTCTTAAAAATTGGTTGGTTACCTGAAATTGAAAAAGAATTTTATACAGAGCTACCGATAAAAATTGAGGTGGTGGGTACTTACCATGAATTCGGTGAATTCGTTGGCAAAGTAGCACAGTTACCGCGTATTGTTAGTTTGCATGATTTTACAATTCAAACTTTAGGTAATGGCGAGCTTACTTTTAGTGTTGTAGCCAAAACATATCGTTACGAGGGGGGCACTAAAAAATGAAGAAGCTTTCCTTAGTTATATTAATGAGCTTTGCGTTAGCCGCTTGTAATGATGATACTGCTGAGCAAAAAGAGTTTATCGATCAGGTAAAAGCTAGCACAACGCCGAAAGTTGAACCGATCCCACAGATAGCGCAATTTGAATATTTTGAATACAGTGCAGGTAGACTTCGCAGCCCATTTGTTGCTCCGAAGCCTGAGATTATTCAAAATAACCTTGTGCAGGTGAAGAACTGTCTTCATCCTGATCCAAATCGAGTTCGCCAACCTCTTGAGAAATACCCATTAGATAATTTGCTTATGAAAGGTACCATAGGCCGAGCTGGCAATACTTGGGCACTCATCAAAGCGGCAGATGAAACGCTTTATCGCGTAACCGTAGGTAATTACATTGGTTTGTATCATGGTGAAATAAAAGAAGTGCACGACAATTACATAGAATTATTAGAATTAATCCCTGATGGGGCTGGTTGTTGGAAAGAGCGTCTGACAAAGCTAGAAATGTTAGAGGCGGATACAAATGGTGCAAGTTAATCTTATGAAAGGTAAAAAAAATATGCATAAAGGAATGGCTTGGTTTAAAAACATGCATAAGTTCATGTTAGCTGCACTTGCTTTTTTAATAGCGCAGTCAGCAGTTGCGGCACCTTTACTATATGATGTGCGTTATAACCCATTAATGAAAGGCGAAACACAACTACAGCTTGTGTTTGATGAGGCACTGACATTCGAACCAAAAGTCCAGGTGTATAACTCACCAGCACGCATCGAAATGTTATTCAGTAATGTAGGTGTTGATAATGAAATGCGTGATGTACCTGTGAACCAAGCAGGTATTCAGCATGTAACAAGCACCATGACCGCTGATGGTTTGAAGGTCGTTGTATCGTTAGATAAATTAAAAATCTATAAAACGTTCGCTAAAGATAACATCCTAACGCTGCATGTTTCTGATAATCCAATTAGTGGAGACGAAATAGCGGATCCACTCTCAGCAGCCAATAATTATATAAATACAGTTCAGTCGATAGACTTTCGTCGTGGTGAAAAAGGCGAAGCAAGGCTGTTAGTATTTTTACAAGATACGCAAGCAGCCATAGATGTTCACGAAAGTGGTGGCAAAATTATTGCTGAGTTCCACCATACTGATATTCTCGATGATCTACTTTATCAGCTTGATGTGATGGACTTTGGCACAGTCGTTAGCAATATTGAGACGTTTAAAGAAGGCAATATGACACGTATCGTGGTTGAGCCAAACGCTGCATTTAAATTCACTCATCAGCAAATTGAGAATATTTTTACTTTAACTGTCGAAAAAGATGATACACAACGCGCTTACCTTGAAGGGGGAATTGAGTATCAAGGACGTCCAATGACGTTAAACTTCCAAGATATTCCCGTGCGTTCAGTACTGCAAATAATCGCAGGTTACAATGAATTTAACTTAGTAACGAGTGATTCTGTTACAGGCAATATTACTTTACGACTAGAAGGAGTCCCTTGGGATCAAGCTCTTGACGTAGTATTGAAAGTGAAAGGCTTAGATAAGCGCATGGATGGCTCTATATTAATGGTCGCCCCTTCTGAAGAGTTGGCTGCCCGAGAAGCTAAAGAACTTAAAGCTAAGCAGCAAGTTGAAGACTTAGAACCGCTTTATAGCGAATATATTCGCCTTAACTATGCAAAAGCTGAAGAGTTTGCAGACCTATTGAAAACAGACACAAATAGCATTATCTCAGCGCGAGGAAGTGTTTCTGTTGATAAACGAACGAACACTTTGCTGATCAAAGACACTGCAAAAAGTATTGAAAGTGTGCGTCGTATGGTTGAGACCCTAGACATTCCTGTTAAGCAAGTCGTGATTGAATCACGTATGGTGACAGTGAATGATAATGTGCAAGAAGACTTGGGTGTTCGTTGGGGTATTAGTGACGTAGGAAGCGATGGTGCTATTTCTGGCTCTTTAGAAGGTGCTGGTGGCATGTTTGGTGCGGGCTCTTACGATAATATTCCAAGTATTTCTGATCGCTTAAATGTCAATTTACCGGTTTCAAGCCCTGCAGGTAGTATTGGTGTGCAAGTCGCTAAGCTAGCCAATGGCACTATTTTAGATTTAGAGTTAAGTGCGCTTGAAGAAGAAAACCGCGGCGAAATTATCGCAAGCCCACGCATCACGACGGCTAATCAACAAAAAGCACGTATTGAGCAAGGTACAGAAATTCCATACGTTGAAGCTGCATCTAGTGGCGCAACGACAGTAACATTCAAAAAAGCGGTATTGAGCTTAGAAGTAACGCCTCATATCACACCTGACAATAAGGTGATTTTAGACTTAGTAATTACACAAGATACTCGTGGTGATACGGTACAAACGCCAACAGGCTCTGCTGTGGCGATCAATACCCAAGAAATCCAAACCCAAGTATTAGTAGAAAATGGTCAAACAGTGGTGCTTGGTGGTATTTTTCAACAACAAATTGTTAATTCAACTAAGAAAGTACCATTGTTAGGTGATATTCCTTATTTGGGTGTGCTGTTTAAAAGCACGAGTGAATTTAACGAGAAGAAAGAGTTGTTAATCTTCGTAACCCCTAAAATTCAAATTGATTAAGTGATTTTTTCTTAAGCAACGAGCAATTAGCATTTTAATTGCTCGTAATCTGGCTTTTTATGCTAATTGACTTGAAATACCCAAGCAATTACTGAGATAATCCCCTCCTTAATTTTGGGGCCAGGTCGTTAGGCGGGGTTTTATTTCAAATTTTAGAGTTCGTTTGTACTAAAAAGATATGGCTGAGAAACGTAATATATTTCTAGTGGGCCCTATGGGGGCTGGCAAAAGCACAATTGGTCGTCACATTGCTGACCAATTACACCTTGAATTTTTCGATTCAGATCAAGAGATCGAGCGTCGTACTGGAGCAGACATTGCTTGGGTATTCGATCTTGAGGGTGAAGAGGGCTTTCGACTTCGTGAAGAAACTGTAATTTCAGACCTAACTGAGATGCAAGGTATCGTTCTTGCAACAGGTGGTGGTTCTGTGATCAGTAAAGAAGTACGTAACAAGCTTTCTGCTCGTGGTATTGTTGTATACCTTGAGACACCAATCGAAAAGCAAGTTGCACGCACACAGCGCGACAAGCGTCGCCCATTATTGCAAACAGAAGAAGCACCGCGTGATGTACTAGAGCGCTTAGCTGAAGAACGCGAACCGTTATACAAAGAAGTTGCTGATTTTGTTGTCCGCACTGATGAGCAAAGCGCGAAAGTTGTTGCTAATCAAATCATCGAGAAATTAGATTTTTAAAAACCAATAATAAAAAGGAAACTAGCTATGCTTGAATTAACAGTTAATTTGGACGAGCGAAGTTATCCTATTTATATTGGTCAATCTGCTCTTCAAGAGACTGGTCGGCTGCGCGAGCACATCGGCGACTGTCGACCTATCATTATCACCAACGACACCATTGCACCTTTATATCTTGATGATGTAATGACGTCGTTGGCTGATCTAAACCCGTTATCTTTTACCATCCCTGATGGCGAACAATATAAATCACTTGAGTGGTTTGAAAAGATTTCGGCGTTCTTACTTGAACATAACTGTGGCCGCGATACTTGCCTTATTGCCTTAGGTGGCGGTGTGGTGGGTGATCTCACTGGTTTTGTTGCTGCATGTTATCAACGTGGCGTGCCTTTTATTCAAGTGCCAACGACTTTGCTTTCGCAAGTCGATTCATCTGTTGGCGGTAAAACGGCAGTAAACCACCCACTTGGTAAAAACATGATTGGTGCGTTTTACCAACCACAAGCAGTATTTATCGATACGCAATCGCTACATACTTTGCCTGAGCGTGAATTCGCAGCGGGCATGGCTGAAGTGATTAAATATGGCCTTATTTACGACACTGAGTTATTTGCTTACCTTGAGCAAAATATCACTAAACTTAAGTCTCTTGATGAACAAACTTTACAGCATGTGATTTATCGCTGTTGTGAAATCAAAGCCTTGATTGTTGCACAAGATGAAAAAGAAGCCGGTTTACGTGCATTACTAAACTTAGGGCACACCTTTGGCCACGCAATTGAAGCGCAAATGGGTTATGGTAATTGGCTACATGGCGAAGCCGTTGCGGCAGGTATGGTACTGGCAGCACGCCTTGCACATACCCGTGATGACTTAAACGCAGCAGAAGTTGAACGCATTATTAAATTGATTGCTGAGTATGATTTACCTGTCGATATTCCGGCAGAAATGACCAGCGAGCAGTTTTTAACGCACATGCGTAAAGATAAGAAAAATAAAAAAGGCACGATTCGCTTTATTCTACCTACCCAATTTGGTCAATGTGCGCTGGTAAGTGATGTTACTGATCAGCAGGTTTGTGATTTAATAGCGCGCTAATGCAATCGCAAATATTGCCTAGCCGTGCTGCGCTAGTTGATCGAATCGCTCTGCAGTTTGAATATGGGCAAAACCTAATTTGCTTACTCGGTCCTTCTGGCCTTGGTAAAAGCTATTTATTAGAAACCTTCATCACGGATAAATACCTCGACTTTAATAAAGCGTTTGTTCAGTTGTCGGGAAAAATGACCGACCAACAGTTTATGACTGAACTGTTAGAACAAAGCTTTAGCAACCCACTAATTGATCACGCTTTAAGTTTGTCTGAAAACTTCTATCAACTTTATAAACAACAGCCTTGTGGTGATTGTTTATGGGTCATTGATGGAGGGCGTCATTTATCTGAAGAGTTAATTCAGCAATTAGAAGTCCTTGCCAAGCAAAGCCCGAGCACGTTATACATACTGATTGCATCACAATCGGCAGGGCAGTTTAGTCAAGCAGTTGAAATCCACTTAGAGTCGCTAAATTTAAGTGAAAGTAAACAGCTCATGCGTTGGTTTTTCGATAACCTCCCTGTTGAAGAAGACCCAGTTTTTCGCACCTTTTTACAAGAAGCGCATGGTAACCCAGCTTTATTACTTGCTTGGCAGCCTGAACAACAAACCGCAGACATTCGCGCACCAGAAAAAAGCTATAAACTGCTTTATTTAATTTTGCTCTTAATCACGACCATGGTGCTGATCATTGGCTTTTTATATAAAGCTGATATGACTGAGTGGTGGAAAGCGCATTACCAGCAGGATACAACGAACTCTGTGGCAACAGCACTGCCTGCAGAAGCAGTAATCAATGCTCGAGTAGAAAGCAAAGAGCTAGTTCTAGAACAAGCTCAAGACGATCTTCAAGCCGAGCAGCAAGTTGCTACTAATGATGAGGACAACACAACTCAGGCAGCTAAGGTGCCAGTTGATAACTCTGCGATAGAAAACCGTGAGAATGAAAGTCATAACAATAACGTGGCTGCGATTGTTGATAGCCTTTTGCCAGCAGAGCGAATAACACAAGAGACTGAGCAACCAACGACAGATGAAGTTATAGCTGCCGTCATCAACGATGCTGAGCAAACCGAGTCTGCCATTGAGCCAGAGCTGCCATTAGTAGGAAATGCGTGGTATTTATCTCAGCCAGATGACAATTTTGTAATCCAATTACTTGCGGTGACTAAAAAAGAGATTAGCGATAAGTTTATTACTGAAAATGGCTTGCAAGGGCAAGTAAATACTTACCAAAGCTTACGGAGTGGTAAGCCGTGGTGGATTGTAACTTATGGTAGTTACACCACACTGAATGATGCTAAGAAGGGCGTAACAACACTTTCTGATAATGTGCGTAAAAATCAGCCGTTTTATAAAAAAATAAGTAAAATTAAACAAGAAATCGCTTCACTAAATCAGTAAATTAAAGCTGATTAGTGTAAAATCGCGCAACACCGAATTGAAGTTAAGAGCAGATGCAGCAAAAGACCAGAGCCTTCCTTAAATGGGCAGGTGGAAAATACAGCCTAGTTGAAGATATTCGTACCCGCTTGAAGCAAGCGAGTATGGATGCTGACACCTTAGTTGAACCTTTCGTTGGTGCTGGCTCTGTATTCCTTAATACTGATTTTAAGCATTATATTTTAAATGATATAAATGCGGATCTGATCAATCTTTACACTGAGCTTAAGCGCACGCCCGATGAGTTTATTAGCGACGCTAAAAAGTTGTTTGTAGAGCTTAATAACCACCCCGAAGCCTATTACGAATATCGTGTTCAGTTTAATCAAAGCAGTGATGTGTATGAGCGTGCGATTTTATTTTTATACATGAATCGCCATGGCTATAACGGGTTGTGTCGCTATAATCTAAAAGGTATTTTTAATGTTCCTTTTGGTAAATATAAGCGCCCGTATTTTCCTGAAAAAGAAATGCATTTCTTTGCTGAAAAAGCTCAGCAAGCAACCTTTACTTGCTTAGGTTATGACAAGGTATTTAAGCTTATTCCTAATAATGCGGTTGTATATTGCGATCCACCTTATGTGCCTTTGAGTAAAACAGCTTCATTTACTTCTTACGCTAAAGGCGGTTTCAATTTAGATGACCAAGCAAACTTGGCGAATTTAGCTGAGCAAGCCGCATTCGAAAATAACACGCCGGTACTTATTTCTAACCACGATACAGTGTGGACGCGTAAAATCTACAGCCAAGCATCATTAGATGAGATTCAGGTAAAACGCACGATTAGCCCCAAGGGCGGTTCACGCAATAAAGTGAACGAGCTAATGGCTATGTATTTAGCACCAAAGAAACGGTGAAATAAATCGCTGCTACAAATAGACTGAAAAAAATCAGGGCAATGACGATGATAGTACTGAGCGAGTGCTCTTTGAAGTCAGCTTGACGCTTATTTTCTGATTGCACACCAAAAAATGCCGCAAAGACACTTTGTAATGCACTCATGAATTTGTTCATACGATTTAGAACTTAGAACCTAAACCGCTAACTTTCTTTGACTCTTCACTACTTGTTAATAACTCAAGTAAATCAAGATAATGGAACTGAGCACTGCGGCTATCACCCGTTAACCAAGAAAACCATCCTGTTTCTTGTTCTGCTTTCATACATTGAGCAGAAGATGATGATGCGTTAAGCGTGTTGCATGAGCAACCAGACGCCGCTGCTAAAAAGTCGTCTTCATCAGCAGATGAAAAAGATACAAACGCAGCAACCGTAAGTGCGGACGCGATTAAGATCCCTATTTTAAAAGCACGCATGAGAATAACCCTTGTTTGTGTTACTTAAACAAGCATACATAACAATTGCTCAAATAACAAACTTAATTATCGCTGAATTAAATAAAAATTTAATAAAATTAGCTCTTTAAAGTAAATTTAATGTTTATTATTTGTTTCATTTTATTGTGTTGTAGATGGCTTTTTAATAGAGTTATTGCTCAAATTTTGACTAAAATAACACTAATTCAATAGGCTAAAAGGATTAGCTTAAAGCAATCGCCCTTTAACAATCAGCTGCGGTGTTTAAATCAGCAGTCGATTGGGTTACATTATGCGCTCTTCTTGCAGTCGCAAATTTTAATGGAATCTCTCATGTTGGAAACATTACAAAAGTATTTAATTGCCCCTTCTATTTTATCAGCCGACTTTGCCCGTTTAGGTGAAGATGTTGATCGTGTACTAGCAAGTGGAGCAGATGTTGTACATTTTGATGTGATGGATAACCATTATGTGCCAAACCTAACTTTTGGTCCGATGATTTGTAAAGCACTGCGCGATTACGGCATTACAGCCCCGATTGATGTGCACCTTATGGTAAAGCCTGTCGATCGTCTAATTCCCGACTTCGCTGAAGCGGGCGCTTCTATCATCAGCTTTCACCCAGAAGCCAGTGAGCATATTGACCGTACCTTGCAACTCATAAAAGACAGTGGTTGCCAAGCAGGGCTTGTATTTAATCCTGCAACCAGCCTTAGCTACCTTGAGCATGTGCTCGATAAAGTTGATGTGGTGCTATTAATGTCGGTTAACCCTGGTTTTGGCGGCCAAAGCTTTATTCCTCATACCCTCGAAAAGCTTCGCCAAGCGCGTAAAATTATTGATGATTCAGGTCGCAAAATTCGTTTAGAAGTTGATGGTGGCGTTGGTGTTGATAACATTGCTGAAATTGCCGAAGCGGGCGCTGATATGTTTGTTTCAGGCTCGGCGATTTTCAATCAACCAGATTACAAAGCGGTTATCGATGCGATGCGTAACGAGCTTGCAAAGGTTGAGCCATGAAATACGATGCGGCATTTTTCGATTTAGATGGCACCTTAGTCGACAGTGTTTATGATTTATACATTGCGATGAACCTGACCCTAACTGATCTAGCATTTCCGATTGTGACACAAAAGCTAGTTGAAAGCTGGGTAGGTAATGGCATAGAAACGCTTGTAAAGCGTGGTTTGAGTGGCGATATGCAAATCAGTGAGCATTTAGATGAAGCCCTTGCTGAGCGTGCAATTAATTTGTTTTATCAGCACTATGACCAAGTTGTAGGCGATTACAGTGCGCTTTATCAACATGTAGAAACGGGGCTTGCTGCCCTTGCTGGTATTCCTAAAGTGGTGATCACCAATAAGGCTCGTCGTTTTACCGAAAAGCTACTTGATAAACTGTCACTGACTAGTCATTTTCAGTTGATTGTATGTGGTGATGATATGGCAAAGAAACCATCACCTGAGCCTTTAGTATTTGCTTGTCAGCAATTAGATGTCAGCCCAGCCAAAGCGGTTATGATAGGCGACTCTAAAAGTGATATTTTGGCTGCCAAAGCGGCTAAGGTGGATGTTGTTGCGCTTAGTTATGGCTATAACCAAGGTGAAAACCTTGTTGATTTCAATCCAGAGTACCTCTGCGAGAATTTCTTAGATATAATACCCGTTCTTACCCAAAGGTAAGTGCATTTTAAATTCGTCTTTTTAGTTTAGTAAAAATATAAAGGAACATCATGAGTAAACCAGTAGTGTTAAGTGGCATTCAGCCAACCGGTGGTATGACAATAGGCAACTATGTTGGCGCTATTAACCAGTGGCTTAAGCTACAGGAAGACCACGAAAGTTTCTTTATGTTAGTTGATTTACACGCTATTACTGTACGCCAAGATCCTGAGCAACTACGCTCGCGCGTGCTTGACGGTATTGCGCTGTATGCTGCATGTGGTATCGACCCAGAAAAAGCGGCGTTATTTGTACAATCTCAAGTGCCAGAACATGCACAGCTTAGTTGGGTTTTAAACTGTTACGCTCAAATGGGTGAGCTTAACCGTATGACGCAGTTTAAAGATAAGTCTTCTAAGCATGCTAATAACGTTAATGTGGGTTTATTCTCTTACCCAGTGCTGCAAGCAGCTGATATCTTGCTATACCAAGCGGATCAAGTGCCAGTGGGTGAAGATCAAAAACAACACCTTGAGTTAACTCGTGATATTGCAACACGTTTCAATAACCTATACGGTGACGTGTTCAAACTACCAGAGCCATACATTCCTGAGTTCGGCGCACGTGTAATGAGTTTACAAGATCCGCTCAAGAAAATGTCTAAATCAGATGAAAATCCAAACGGTTACATTATGTTATTAGATGAGCCGAAGAAGATTGAAAAGAAACTGAAAAAAGCAGTAACCGATTCAGACGAGCAAGCTCGTATCTACTTTGATCGTGAAGAAAAACCAGGTGTATCAAACCTACTTACTTTATTATCAGTGGCCACTAAGCGCTCAATTGAAGACTTAGTGCCTGAATATGAAGACAAAATGTATGGTCACCTGAAAAAAGACACTGCAGCAGCGGTCGTTAATATGATTGAGCCAATTCAAGCACGCTTTAAAGAAATTCGCGAAGATCAGTCATTACTTGATAGCATTATGAAATCAGGTGCTGAAAAAGCGAGTATCCGCGCTGAAAAAACATTAAAAGCAGTCTACGATGCGGTAGGTTTTATCCCTCGCCCGTAAGCTTGTGATAAATTATTGAAATAAAAATACCGCTTGATAGCGGTATTTTTTTAGCTATTAAAAGCTAAGCGCCATTAATACTGTAAATAAACAGATAAGTGCAGCAGCGGTTTTGTCTGTTTTTTCCATTTTTTATTTCTCACCTGTGTTCAATTGTTTAATTACATAACCTTTATTTTTTAATAAGCCTAACAAGCTATCTTCACCAGCTAAGTGGGCTGTGCCAACGAGCAGTAACTCTTTTTGCGAATTAGTAAAATAATTTTCAATGTGACCAAGCCAAGTTAGATTTCGTTGCTTGATCAACATTTGGTAAGTATTAGGGTCATGTTCTTGTAAAGGCATAAGAGTAAGTTCATCTATTGCTTGCATATCGCCATTTTTCCATGCATTAAGCATTGCGATGTACAGTGCTTGGTAACTAGAAATTTGCGTTAATAGTGACTCAATAAAGGCATTTTCGTCTTGGCTACCTACTTGTTTAAACAGGTCTAATTGAAAAGCCACGGTCTCTAGATAAGCGACTTCTTTTTTATCTCGCTTAGCCAATTTCGCGAAGTAACTATCAACACCTTCACCCATAAGTTGTTGCTTTTGAAGTTCTAGCGACATGATTAGCACGCTTAACATAAAGGGGCGAAAGCTATCGAGTTCGCTGAGTTTCATATCATACTGGGCAAGTTGTTCTTCTAGTTGCTGTTTCACCTTTGCTGATAACTTGCTACTCAGTGTTTCGCCAGCTTGATAACTAAGAGTTTTAAGCATAGTGAGTTGTGCTGAGCTATCGCTTGGTGCGGGCACATCAGTTTCAAGTACTAAGATATCAGCCTGTTTATACGCTTGATTAAATTCATCAGGAAGGGGGAGTTCCTTGGGCGGCAAAACGTGGATTGAACCAGCAACATATATAAATTCATCACCTTTACTAACTTTCCATACGGCACTTTTTGCTGCACCAAAACCACTTATTAATAGGCCTGTCGCAGCAATTGATGAGATTAGCAAGTGTCGAGTTAGTGTTTTCATTATTTAAGCCTGTTAATTTAAAGAAGCTTGCTCAGCATGCTGAGCAAGCCAAGTATTACTTATTCAGTTGTTGCTCAATTTGCTGATCAATTTTATTGTTCATTTGCTCAATAGATGCTTCGATAGAGGTCTCTAATTTCTTGTTTAGCTTTTGAGTACCTTGAGCATTAAGTAAGGTATTCGTTGATGTAATAATGATTGCAGTGACCGCTAAAAGTGACATCATTTTTAAGACTGAGTTAGCCATAATTTAATTCCTTTAATTGGTTGATTAGTTTTATCAGCGAAGCAAAATTGGTTGGTAGCCCGTTGATGCAAACTACAATAGCGAGGAAAGCTGCTAGAGTCGCTTATCTAGTTCTAAGCAATTTATATATAAGGTTTGAAAATATTAATTTGAATATTTTCAATGGGTTAAGTTTAATTCTTATGAAAGGAAATAAGGTTTTAAATCATTTAATTTTTGCGGTTTTGTCTTTTGATGATAGTTTGGATGCAGCAAATAGGAACTTGGAGGTTTTGATATGGGTTTTAAAGTAAAACATTATGCGGCTAAAACTGTACCTGCGAATAGCTCATTAGAATGGGAGCTAATCTTAACTGAGCTTATCATTGGTAGCCTTTGTGCTGCATTCGCAAAGATCGGCTATGATGCTGCTATGTTACTTATTTTTATACCTAATTTAGTAATCGCCTTAGTTTGCTTTGGCTTTATTGGGCTTTCGATATTTCATTTCATAAGAGAAAAACGCAGTAAGCCAAGTGAGTAGTATAGATTGCTGCGCTATTTTTCTACTGGGGTAACGCCTGGCGAGTCGCACGCAATGACTTCAAATCGATAGCCATACTCAGCATGGTGATCAGGGGTTACTTGCACAATCTCATAATCATTCAGCTCAACGGCTTTACTGTTTTCTGCTTTTAAACAGCGTGAATAACTATCGGCTTCAAAGCTGTAAGCAAACATGGCAATTAAACGTTTGCTACGTTCAAAGTAACCTTTGGTATCTAAAAATTGGCGAAGGTTTTCGGCGGTTTCGCCGTCAACTTCTACATCTACGTCTTGGCTTGAGGCTGAGCTTTGTGTATTTTCAGGAAGTTGTTGCTCGAGCTTTTTACCAAGTTCTTCGACTGCTTTTTGCTGTTCTTCACCTGATTCCTTGGCAATGACTTTACTATCCACAAAGGTGCTGACCATATTGTCGAGCACTTCTTCAGGTGGCTTATCATCAAGAAATGAAATTAAGTTAATAAAGACTACCGACGCTAAAACAAAGCGTACAATGGCGGTTAATAATGGTGAGTAGCTTTGACTAATAAACTTAACTCGCTCAGAGCCAAATGGCTTTATCAGCAATAAAACAAAAATATAAAAAGGTAAAAAAAGTTGAAATAACAATAAAGTACCTAGGGTTATTCCCATTGCCCAAGGTGGTAAATATAACAGGGTGGCAAAGTTATGTGTGTAGTTAAAGTGACTAGCTGAGACATGAGTTACATCATTAACTATGCCGCTTGCACCAGCTAATACAAAATTAGCGATACTGGCATAGAAGATTAAAATCAGTGCTTTGCCGGCAAGCGAGTGCCAAAGTTGGTTAAACTTGGGCCAAAACTCAATAACAAGCGCAATAATGGTGATGGTGGCACTTAACCAGCCCGATTGCAGAACAATCAGGCTGCTTAATGCTAAAAGATAGAGCTTTTGCGCGGTACTTAAGTTAAACCAAATGGCTTTTAACTGTTCAACCAGCCTCGTTTTATGAGGCTGCCAGCTACGTTGCTGTTGTTGAAACTGTTTATTAGCGCGCCATTTTGCAATTTTTAAATACCTACGCACGCAATATCCTTTTTATAGTAATGGTTTTAAGTACCTTCCTGTGTGTGAACGCTCACAATCGGCAACGTCTTCAGGTGTACCAGAAATTAAAATTTCACCACCGCCTGAGCCGCCTTCAGGGCCTAAATCGACAATCCAGTCTGCGGTTTTGATCACATCAAGGTTATGCTCGATAACAACAATGGTATTACCGTGATCGCGTAAGCGGTGAAGCACGACTAATAATTGCTGAATATCAGCAAAGTGTAAACCCGTAGTTGGTTCATCAAGGATATATAAGGTTTTACCTGTATCGCGTTTTGAAAGTTCGCGAGCTAGTTTTACACGCTGTGCTTCACCACCAGAGAGGGTAGTAGCAGCTTGACCTAAGCGAATATACGACAAGCCTACATCCATTAGGGTTTGCAGTTTACGTGCAATAGCCGGAATTTTATCAAAATAGTCACGGGCATCTTCTACGGTCATTTCGAGTACTTGGTGAATGTTTTTACCTTTGTACTGTACTTCGAGGGTTTCACGGTTGTAGCGCTGACCTTTACATACATCACAAGGTACATACACATCAGGTAAAAAGTGCATTTCTACCTTGATCACACCATCGCCTTGGCAAGCCTCACAACGGCCACCTTTAACGTTAAAGCTAAAACGGCCCACTTTATAGCCACGTGAACGGGCTTCTTGAGTACCCGCAAATAGCTCTCGAATACCGGTGAAAATACCGGTGTAAGTTGCTGGGTTTGAGCGCGGAGTACGGCCAATTGGGCTTTGGTCAATATCAATCACTTTATCAAAATGCTCTAGACCCTTGATTGACTTATACGGTGCCGCCTCTGCGGTCGTTGCGCCATTTAACTCGGTATGAGCCAGTTTAAATAAAGTGTCGTTGATAAGTGTCGATTTACCTGAGCCTGATACACCTGTGATACAGGTCATTAAGCCAAATGGAATACGTAAATCAACGTTCTTTAAGTTGTTACCTGTGGCACCAAATAACTCAAGCCATTTGTCGGTAGTTTGATGGCGAGCCGCCGGTACTTCGATTTTCTTTTCGCCAGAGAGGTACTGACCCGTGATTGAATCTTTGCTAGCTAGAATATCGTCATGGGTACCTTGTGCAATAACATGGCCGCCATGAACACCGGCACCCGGGCCGATATCGATAATATGATCCGCAGCGCGAATGGCATCTTCGTCATGTTCAACCACAATAACGGTGTTGCCTAAATCGCGTAAGTGAATAAGGGTTTTTAGTAGGCGGTCGTTATCGCGTTGGTGCAAACCAATTGATGGTTCATCCAGTACGTACATAACACCAACAAGGCCTGCACCAATTTGGCTTGCCAAACGAATACGCTGAGCCTCACCACCAGAAAGGGTATCGGCACTTCGCTCAAGTGATAAATAATTAAGGCCGACATTGATTAAGAAAGATAAACGGTCGCGAATTTCTTTGAGAATTTTTTCGGCAATTTGTGCGCGCTGACCAGTTAAATTCAAGCCATCAAAAAATGCCATGCTTTCACCAATACTCATTGTGGTGATAGCTGGCAAGTTTGTTTGACCTATAAATACATGGCGAGCTTCTTCACGAAGTCGCGAGCCATGACAGCTCGGACACGCTTGGCTTGTTTGGTATTTAGCAAGCTCTTCGCGCACTGAGTTTGACTCGGTTTCACGGTAGCGGCGATTCATATTATTTAAAACGCCTTCAAACTCATGGTTACGCGTAATTAAGTCGCCACGGTCGTTACGATAGTTAAAGGCAATTTTAGTTTTGCCAGAACCTTCAAGAATTACCTTTTTGGCCTCTTTACTAAGCTCTTGGAAAGGCACTTCTAGGTCAAACTTATAATGCTCTGCGACAGCTTGCAGCATTTGGAAGTAATAAAAGCTGCGTTTGTCCCAGCCTTTAATTGCACCGCCCGATAAACTTAGCTCTGGATTTTGTACAACACGGTTTGGATCAAAATACTGACGCACACCTAAACCATCACAGCTTTGACACGCACCTGCCGGGTTATTAAACGAGAATAAACGCGGCTCAAGTTCACTCATAGCGTAGCCACACGTTGGGCATGCAAAATTAGCAGAAAACAGCATATCTTCGCTGAGTGAATCGTCCATTGCCGCTACATGGGCAATACCACCTGATAGCTCAAGGGCTGTTTCGAATGATTCAGCTAAACGCTGTTGTTGGCCATCTTTAACTTTAAAACGGTCAACCACGACCTCGATAGTATGCTTTTTATGAAGCTCAAGGGTCGGTGGATCTGATAAGTCACAGACTTCGCCATCGATACGGGCGCGAATGAAGCCTTGACTTGCGAGTTGCTCAAGCAGCTTAACGTGCTCACCTTTACGATCTTTTACCACTGGCGCTAATAGCATTAGCTTACTTCCTTCAGGAAGCGCTAAAACCGTATCGACCATTTGGCTGATCGTTTGTGCTGCAAGTGGCAAGTCGTGAGTAGGGCAGCGAGGCTCACCTACACGGGCAAATAATAAACGTAGGTAATCGTAAATCTCGGTAATTGTACCGACCGTTGAACGCGGGTTATGCGACGTTGATTTCTGCTCGATAGAGATAGCCGGCGATAAGCCTTCGATGTGATCAACATCGGGTTTTTCCATTAGTGATAAGAACTGTCGTGCATACGCTGACAGTGACTCAACATAACGACGTTGCCCTTCTGCATACAAAGTATCAAACGCTAATGACGATTTCCCTGAACCAGATAGGCCAGTGATAACTATCAGCTTATCACGGGGAATGGTTAGGCTGATGTCTTTTAAATTGTGCGTACGGGCGCCTCGGACTTCAATGTTTTCCATGCTATCTCGTTTTATTACCTAATTATTTTTTCAGTATCTCATAATACGCGATAAGATTAATCCTTGATCAAAGAAAAAATCATCACTTACAGGTGATTATTTAGTTTTCGCTTGTGGTAGAATCCACGCTCAAATTTTAATAGACAGCAAGATCAGTAATTCATGACAGCATCTTCACTCAACTCTCGAGAAAAACGCGCTGCCGTTTCGTTGGCGAGCGTCTTTGCATTCCGTATGCTTGGCCTATTTATGCTGATGCCAGTATTGGCTATCTATGGGCAGCAATTAGAAGGGTTTTCGCCGCTTTGGATTGGCTTTGCTATTGGTGCTTATGGTTTAACGCAAGCCGTGTTGCAAATCCCTATGGGTTGGTTGTCTGATAAAATTGGTCGTAAAAAAGTGATTATTGGTGGCCTTTGTGTGTTTGCACTTGGCTCTGTAATTGCGGCAACCGCTGAGTCTGTGCAAATGGTTACGCTTGGGCGTGCACTTCAAGGCATGGGGGCGATTGCCAGTGCCTTATTGGCGCTTGCTTCTGATTTAAGCCGTGATGAACAACGTCCGAAAGTTATGGCCGTGATTGGTATGTGTATTGGTATGAGCTTTGCCGTTGCTATGCTACTAGGGCCTATTGTTGCTGCATCGTGGGGAGTTGCTGGGGTATTTTGGCTTACCGCAGGATTGGCCATTTTAGGTATTTTAATTGTGTTGTTTTTGGTGCCTAATGCTGTCAATAAGGCGCCAAAAGGTGACACACTTGCTACGCTTGATGATATTAAGCAACTGATTAAACACCCACAATTAGCACGCCTCGATTTTGGCGTAATGCTGCTTCATCTTACATTAACTACCGTATTTGT
The DNA here is from genome assembly GCF_021532515.1 of Pseudoalteromonas sp. PAST1. NCBI lineage: Bacteria > Pseudomonadati > Pseudomonadota > Gammaproteobacteria > Alteromonadales > Pseudoalteromonadaceae > Pseudoalteromonas > Pseudoalteromonas sp. PAST1. The sequence goes on from NZ_JAKGBH010000009.1 coordinate 21,505, forward strand.
AGCCTTACCAGGCCAACTGATAAAAGACGGCTTAGTCGCAGACCATCATTGGTATTTATATATCCCTGTGCTGTTTTTAGCGTTTTTCTTGATGGCACCAATGATGATTGTGGCTATTCGTAAAGAAAAAGAAAAACAAGCCTTTATTGGCTCAATCGCACTGCTTGTTTTAAGTATGCTCGCGATGTCGTTATGGGTTGATTCGGTGATTGGCATCGGTATTTGTATGTTGGTTTACTTTATTGCTTTTAATTTTTTAGAAGCAACCATGCCTGCACTTGTTTCGCGTATTGCCCCAGCAAACCAGAAAGGTTCTGCGATGGGGGTATTTTCATCTACGCAGTTTTTTGGTGCCTTTTTAGGTGGTTTATTAGGGGGTTACGTTGCTCAAGCATTAAGTGCGCAAGCAGTGTTTGCGGCGGCGGCACTTGTTGGGGTAATATGGCTTATCCTTGCTTGGAATATGCAAGTCCCACCAAGAAGTAAAATAATTAGCTTAATGACTGAATTAAGTTCAGAGCAGCAGGCACAAGCGCTTGCTTCTCGTCTTGTTGCTTTACCGGGCGTAATTGAAGCAACGGTTGTCTGTGATGAAAATCGCAGCTATTTAAAGATTAATGATAAAGAATTTGACCTAGACCAAGCACGCAAAGTGGCTGGTTTAATCTAACGTTTTATAGGAGAAGTTCCATGGCACGCGGTGTGAACAAAGTTATCTTGGTTGGTAATTTAGGCCAAGATCCAGAAGTACGTTATATGCCTAATGGCAATGGCGTAGCGAATATCAGCATTGCTACGACAGATAGCTGGAAAGATAAAAACACAGGGCAAATGCAAGAGCGTACTGAATGGCACCGTGTCGTGTTATTTGGCAAACTAGCAGAAGTTGCTGGTGAATACCTTCGTAAAGGTTCACAAGTGTACATCGAAGGTCGTTTACAAACGCGTAAATGGACTGATCAATCAGGCCAAGAAAAATACACTACAGAAATCGTGGTAGACATGGGCGGTCAAATGCAAATGTTAGGCGGTCGTGGTGAGCAGCAAGGTGGTGGCGGTGGCTATCAAGGTGGTCAATCACAAGGCGGTTACCAAGGTGGTCAGCAACAAGGTGGCGGTTACGGCGGTGGTGCACAGCAATCACAAAGCAATAACAGCTATGCTCCACAGCAACAGTCTGCGCCAGCACAGCAGCAACAGCGTCCACAACAGCAGTCTGCACCGCAGCAGAGCAATAACCAATATGGTGGCGGTTATGGTCAGCAGCAAAACAATGCACCTCAACAAGGTGGTTTTGCTCCTAAGCCTCAAAATGCCCCACAAGGCGGCGCATCAAATCCAATGGAACCACCAATCGACTTTGATGACGATATCCCGTTCTAATTCACAATATAATTAGATTGTAGAGTTAATTTTTAAAACCCAGCTTAGTTGCTGGGTTTTTTATTTACGCAATACTTCGTAATCACTACTTTTGTTTGGGTTGTGTTGATTACAAAATAATTCTCATTAACTCTTTTTGCTAGGTGTTTAAAATTACAAAACTTTTGACAGCGCTGGTTATAGGATATTTCTGATATTGCTTTAAATCGCCCCGCAGCCTTGTATTTATAGGGTTCTTGAACAACACTTTGTGTATGTTTAAGCAACTAACCTGTGAAATGAAACGAGACTTAACTTCACGAATAAAGCAACCGGAGGCCATCTACGTGGCGGCCGCATTTTTGCTGTTAGTTGTTTTTAATATTTTTTTAAGTGATGTGTTACACGACAAAGTGCACCGAACAGGCACTGAACTAGCCAAGCAGGTGTATGAGCTGAACCTTGATCCGGTTGTGTCGCAAGATATCATTGCCACATTAGTTAAAAGCCAAGGCTTTGCAATGAATGCTAGCGACGTTCCGCAAAACTTTGCGAATTTCATCGATCTTGAGCAGGAGGTTTTTAGCTATAAGACTGTTAATTTACGCTTATTTCATTGGCCTTCATGGTTAGTTGAAAGTCACTTATTTATATTTTTAAATTTAATATTGCTTGGCACTGGGTATTGGGGTTTCCGTTGGTGGAAAAAAATGTTCAAGCAATTAGAAACCTTAGAGCAGCCACAAATACAAAGCCAAGAGCAGCAAGTGGTTGAGGCACCGCCAAAGCAGTTGACATCTCCAAAACCATTAGCGCACCAAGATTTGAATATCTTATATGGTGTGCCAACTAATTATAATCATTTGTTTGCACTATTTTTTTGGAAAAGCCCGTTTCCTGCTAACCTTGATATCGATAACTACTTTAAATTAGTGATTGCTAAAGGCTTTGGTGAGCTTGTAAATCGCTCTGTTAAATTACTGCCTTCTGGCGGTATCGCTGTCACCTTAAATAATGTACCTGCCACTGAAATTGATAAATACACAAAGCGACTACATCAAGTTATCTATCAAGCTTGTTTAAATTACCGTAGTGATTTGTCTCGCGCTGATATAAAAATTGGTGTGTGTAATTACCGCACAGGGGCTGATCAGGCAGTGGTTTATCAGCTTACTAAATCGGCATTAGCACTGGCGAAACAAAGCGCTTGGCAGCATATTCATCGCTTACCTTTTGGTCACACGCAGTCAAACATGCTGGCTGATAGCAAAGAACATCTTTTTGAGTATATAAAGAAAAAACACTTTATGTTGTTTTTTCAGCCGTTATTTGACTTGCAAACGGGCGATATTTTGCAGCATGAGGCATTGATCCGTATTCGACACAAAAGCTTAGGCTTGCTTGCTGCTAGGCACTTTATTCCACACATGAGTAGTAAAAAAGATGTTTTACTGTTAGATAAAACCGTAATTTTACAAGTAAAAAAGATGTTGTTGAATGAGTCTGTTAGCTTAAAGGTAAGTATTAACTTGCATGCGATGAACTGGTTCAATGATGAGTTTTGGGATTGGTTAAATCAGCAGACAGATGACTTTAAGTGTATCGACAGGTTGCAATTTGAACTCAGCGAAGATGATTATTTAAAACAGCATAAAAAGCTTAGTACACAGTTCGAGTGTTTAGAAAAACTCTCGGCAGGTATAGTTATTGATAATGTGCGCAGCAGTGAGCACCTAGCGACCTACAAAGGCATTAATAACATTTGTAGTATTAAGCTAGCTTTAGAGCTAATTCATAATATAGACACAAGTGCTCAGCAACAAAGAATTGTTAAGCAAATAATTACTAAAGGGGCAGAGCTAAACTTTCCTGTCTATGCAGTTGGAGTAGAAACACAGAACGAACTTGCGACCTTAAAAAACTTAGGTGTTATTGCCGCGCAAGGCTTTTACTTTGCCGAGCCATTACAAAAGCTGGCGGATATTACGCCCTATAGTTAGTCAATGAGTCCTCGGTACTTGAGGCCATTTAACCCTTGTAGCCCACCTGTATGGACTGCAATGATGTGCGAACCTTTAGCAAAGTAGCCTTGCTCTATAAGTTGCCATACAGCAAAGAGCATTTTACCGCTGTAAATTGGCTCAAGCGGAATAGTGTGTTGCTTGCTAAAAGTTTGGCAAAATTGCCACAAGTTATCGCTAAACTTTCCGTAGCCACCATCATGAAAGTCGCAAAGCAGCTGCCAGTTTTGTTGCTGATTTGCTTTATTACTTAGCTGCTTTATCTCATCAATTAAGTAGTGCGCTTGTTTCAGTACTGCGACACCTAACAGCTTTGTGTGCTGCGGTGCGCCTTCAATTAACCCCGCCAATGTACCGCCACTGCCAGTAGGGCAAACAATCACATCAGAACTTGGTAGGCTCTGTGCTAACTCTTTGCAACCTAAAAGCGCAGCTGCGTTGGTGCCGCCTTCTGGCAATATGTAGGCATTCGGAAACTGTGCTTGTAACTGTGCTAAGTAAGTGTGGTCGTGCCTTAACCGGTAAGTAATTCGATTTACTGGGTGTAAGCTCATACCGCATTGCTTTGCGTAGTTAAGTGTTGGATTTGCTTCGTCTAGTTCAGGGCCGCGAATAATGCCGTGTGTTTTAAAACCAAATAGTTTACCCGCAGTTGCTGTGGCATGAATATGGTTTGAAAATGCACCACCAAAAGTGAGTAGTTCAGATTTCTTCTGTTGCTGCATGGCTTGCAAGTTAAATTTTAGCTTACGCCATTTGTTGCCACTAATTTGCGGGTGAATAAGATCATCACGCTTGATGCTGAGCTGAACTTTACGTGCCGCTAATAAGGGGTGATGAATTGTTTGTACTGGTGATTCAAAAGAACTATTCACGGTATCATTTTTTAGTAAATAAACACGCCCAATTGTAGCAAAGTCGTCTTAGAGATAGAAATTAGTCAATTAAACCAAAATGATTTTGTTATTTACTGGCATCAACTAAGGTAATAGAGGTAAACTGAGATAATAATTGAACAAAGCTTGTGTTTTGCCTTGCAAGTACATAGCATAAGAGTTTAATTATAAAAAATAATAATGACCAAATAATTGCCGCTTTTTGGGAATGGAATATATGCGAATTGCTCCTTTATCTCTGTTAATTTCAGTTAGTTTGCTAGCGACAAGTGCATTTGCACAAGATACAGCTACGGTAACTGGCATTGAATCAGAGATCAGTAAAAAACAAGCCGAATACGATAACTCGACCCTAATCCTCGAAAAACACCTAAAAGAAGAAAGTCAGTTACAAAAACAACTCGAATTATTGCGCGCCCGCTCAACTGAGCTAGATAAAGAAAAAAACCAAGCGCTAGATGCAATGAATGAGATGTATCGCCGACTGATTGATGACCCAACCCTTGATATCAGCAATGCGCAGTCGCGTTACCAAAAAGCTGTGGTTGATCATAAACAAAACAAAGATGATATTTCGATGCAATTGGCGGCAATTGCTTCGCATAGAAAAGATATCGAGCAAATTCGTGTATCAAAGCACACTCAACTGAATACCTTAGAAAGCTTAAAAGAGCAGTTAGCAACAGCACGTGTTGAGCGTTTACGTAACGAGTTTACACGTGAAGGCACGCTAGAAGTTAATCATACGATTAACTGTAAGCGTACCGAAACGCTTGCTGCCTGTGAGCAGCGCGGCCAACAAATGGGTTTACAAAAAGCCACTAAACGTTTTGTAGACCAGATTTTTGCTAACTTAACAGAAGAGCGTTTAGTTGAACCGAAACGTAACCTTGCCGGTGCACAGGTTAAGATTTTAAGTAGCCATGTCGTGAACAGTGCTTTTAGTGGTCAAGGTAACTACAACGTTAATTTAAGCGTGACCATGCGCGGTGATGTAAACAGCAGTCGTTTATGTAGCCTACTTAATTTAGACAATCGTTTTTGTGCAGATTATGGCACGCCTTTGGCCGGTAATTATCAAGCAAATTACGACGCAACGTATTCAGATAGTCAGTTAACATTCAGTAACTCTCAGGATAATAATCAAGTGGTCTCTGTATCACGTTTTAATGAGCAACCTGTAAGCGATTATTCTGTAAAAAAGCCAATTAAGGTTGAACCATTACCTGATCAAAATAAATCTAAAATGGTTGAATTAACACTGCGTTCAAATGTTTATGATGACGAAGTGTTTATTGATGGTGTGAGCTATGGTGCAACTAGGTTAACGACATCATTACCAAAAGGTTTTCATGATATTGAAATTCGCAAACGTGGCTACAAAAGCTATAAAGCGCGAATTGATCTGCGTAAAGCACAAACCATTAATGCAAACCTAGTTAAAGTGCCTGAGCCAGTTGTTGCTGAGGTGACAGCGGCACCAGAGCAACCTGTAACAGCACCTGTTGCAAGTATTGTTAATAAAACCAGTTCTGCCAGCATTGTAGTTATTCCCGCTGGTAAATTTAAGATGGGTGACATTAACGGCAATGGGTTAGCGAATGAGCGCCCAGTGGTAGAAAAAACCATTGCTAACTCATTTGCAATGCAAAGCAAAGAAGTAAGCGTTGGTGAGTATGAGCAATTCGTTGCGAATACCGGCTATAAAACAGAAGCAGAAAAAGATCGCGGCTGTGCATATTACTTAAATGGTGAACCAGTTTGGGAAGCAACTCTAAACTGGCGCAATCCGGGTTTTGATCAAGAAAGCGATTTCCCGGCGGTTTGTTTAACTTATAACGATGCCAAAGCGTATGCAGATTGGTTATCGGGTCAAACAGGCCAGTTATTTCGTTTACCAAACGAGGTTGAGTGGGAATACGCTGCACGTGCAGGTAAAGAAACTGAATACCCTTGGGGTAACGAAATTGGTAAAAATTTAGCGAACTGTGGCTGGTGTGGAAGCGAATGGTCAAACAGGAGCGCAGCACCAACAGGGTCGTTTTCTCCTAACGTATTCGGCCTATACGATACAGTAGGTAATGTGTGGGAATGGACGAACAAAAAGTCAGGGCAGTCTGATGTGGCTGTTCGAGGCGGTGCATGGAATTTTGCTCCAAGCCTAGCACGCGTTTCAACGCGCTTAATCTTAGCGCCAGATTTTCGTGCAAACTATATCGGTTTCCGTTTAGTACGCGAACGATAAGAATTTAAAAAGGAAGCAATGGATGCTTCCTTTTTTAGCAATTTAATTAAAGCAGTTGCGCTTTTTCATGATTAGCATGATAGAGTGAGAGCAGCTAGTATAAGAACGAATTTTCAAAGGTCATCCAGCCTCATGTTTAAAAAACTCCGTGGTATTTTTTCAAACGATCTATCGATCGACTTGGGTACAGCCAATACCCTAATTTACGTAAAAGAAGAAGGTATTGTATTAAACGAGCCTTCAGTTGTTGCTATTCGTCAAGAGCGTGCTGGTGGCCCTAAGAGCGTAGCATCTGTCGGTACCGAAGCTAAGCAAATGTTAGGTCGTACACCGGGTAACATTAAAGCAATTCGTCCAATGAAAGACGGTGTCATTGCTGACTTCTACGTGACTGAAAAAATGCTACAACACTTTATCAAGCAAGTGCATAACAACAACTTTATGCGCCCAAGCCCGCGTGTTCTTATCTGTGTGCCTTGTGGTGCAACACAAGTAGAAAAACGTGCGATTCGTGAGTCGGCTATGGGTGCCGGTGCTCGTGAAGTTTATCTAATCGAAGAGCCAATGGCTGCGGCTATCGGTGCTGGCCTACCAGTGTCTGAAGCAACCGGTTCAATGGTTGTTGATATCGGTGGTGGTACAACTGAAGTTGCCATTATTTCTTTAAATGGTGTGGTTTACTCTTCATCTGTACGCATCGGTGGTGACAAGTTTGATGAAGCTATCATTAACTATGTACGTCGTAACTTTGGTAGCTTAATTGGTGAAGCAACTGCCGAAAACATCAAACACCAAATCGGTTCGGCTTTCAAAACAGATGAGCCAATTGAAATTGAAGTACGTGGTCGCAACCTAGCGGAAGGTGTGCCGCGTTCATTCACCCTTAACTCACACGAAATCTTAGAAGCACTGCAAGAGCCATTAATGGGTATTGTAAGCGCGGTAATGGTTGCTCTTGAGCAATCTCCACCAGAGCTTGCATCTGATATCTCTGCTCACGGTATGGTATTAACCGGTGGTGGTGCATTATTAAAGGATCTAGACCGTTTATTAATGGAAGAAACTGGTATCCCAGTTGTGGTTGCTGATGATCCATTAACCTGTGTTGCACGTGGCGGCGGTAAGGCACTAGAAATGATTGATATGCACGGTGGTGACGTATTTAGCTACGACTAATGAAGTTACTTTTTGGTCGTACCATCTCTTTGCAACTGCGGCTTTTTGTCGCAGTGCTTTTGAGTGTCGTGCTGATCGTGGGCGATCGCTACACGCAAGGTGGTACAACAATCCGCACCAGCCTAAACACTCTAGTTAGCCCACTCATTTACCTTGCCAACTTGCCCTATGAGCTATTTAGTATTGGCGCGAAGAATCTGCATACCCGCGAACAGCTTTTAACCGAAAACGAAGCATTAAAAAAGAAGCAGTTACTACAAAGCGAACAACTACAACAACTGCAATTTCTATCTCGTGAAAACGATAAATTACGTGCTTTACTCGGTTCATCGGCTAAGCAATCAAACCGTAAAATTATTGCACAAGTCCTCTCTGTTCACTCAAATCCGTATAGCCACCAAGTGGTTATTAACCGAGGTACAACCGATGGCCTAAGCGAAGGCCAAGCTGTGATTGACGAAATGGGTGTAGTGGGGCAAATCACTCAAGTGGGGTCAACTACCTCGCGCGTACTACTGATGACAGATACAACTCATGCCACACCTGTGCGTATTTTACGTAACGATGTGCGTACCGTGGTTGAGGGCATTGGTAAAATTAACGTGGTAAAGCTTTCGCATGTACCGCATAGCCTTGATGTTCGTATTGGCGATATTTTGGTTACGTCTGGTCTTGGTGGTACTTTCCCAGAGGGTTATCCGGTTGCCGTGGTGACCGAAATTAACCGCGATGAAGGGCGTCCTTTTGCGCAAGTTTATGCTGAGCCAATTGCACAACTTGACCGTATTCGCTTATTGGTTGTGCTGTGGCGTAATCAGCAGGAGAGCATCAGCAATGAATAGTCGTCACTCTTTGCTGATTGCTATCAGTATCTTTTTTGCATTGGTAATGGCACTAATGCCGTTACCAATTTCGTTTGAGCCATACCGCCCAGACTGGGTGTTAATGGTATTAATGTATTGGTCGTTAGCGGTGCCGCACCGTCTAAATATTGGCACAGCCTGGGTTGTTGGTTTATTAATGGACCTTGCATCAGGTTCGCCACTCGGTGTGAACTCACTGACTTATTCGGTGTGTATATTTATCACTGCGAGTAACTTCCAAAAAATTAGAAACTTTTCTTTATGGCAGCAAAGCATTTTAATTGCTTTGTTTTTAACGCTTTACCACCTCATGCAATTTTGGCTTAACCACTTTTTAATGGGCGTTTATTTTAGCCCGCATTATATGTGGCCAGTGCTAACCGGCATGCTTTGTTGGTGGTGGATATTCTTAATTTTGCGTAAATATCGCCGTCATTTCAGGATTAGATAATGCAAACCGCAATTTATTTGGCGTCTGCATCACCGCGCCGAAAAGAGTTGCTCAGCCAACTTGGCGTTGAGTTTTCTCAATTTAGCGTTGATGCTGATGAAAGCCAATTCCCAAACGAAGCCCCGCGTGATTATGTAGAGCGCCTAGCCAAACTCAAAGCACAATCGGGCGTTGCTATGGGTTACACCGACCGCCCAGTACTTGGCAGCGATACCGTGGTTGTCATTGATGATACCGCACTTGGTAAGCCGCTAGACCAAGCTGATTTTACCGCCACCTTGAAGCGCTTATCTGGCCGTACCCATCAAGTGATGACGGCTGTGGCAATTGCTGATAGTGAGCAAGTAAAAAGCTGCCTTGTTGTCACCGATGTTACATTTAAACCACTCAGCGATGCGGAAATTGATGCCTACTGGCATAGTGGTGAGCCGCAAGATAAAGCCGGTGGTTATGGCATTCAAGGCTTAGGTGGCCGCTTTGTGAGTCATCTTTCGGGTAGCTATTTTGCGGTTGTCGGCTTACCTTTATATGAGACAGAGCAGTTATTAAACGAATTTTTAAGAGGGTAACATGAGCACCGAATTACTGATCAACGTTACACCGAGCGAAAGTCGCGTTGCGCTTATCGAAAATGGCGTACTGCAAGAAATCCAACTAGAGCGAATTGGCAACCTTGGCATAGTGGGCAATATTTACCTAGGTAAAATCAGCCGCGTACTACCGGGTATGCAGGCTGCGTTTGTCGATATTGGCTTAGAGAAAGCCGCCTTTTTACATGCATCAGACATTGTAAACAGTGCCTCAATTGTAGAAGGCGTTGACGAACAGCCAATCAAAAAAGTACAAGATATTCGAGAGCTTGTGCGCCAAGGTCAACATATCATGGTGCAAGTGGTTAAAGACCCGCTAGGTACCAAGGGCGCGCGCTTAACTACCGATATCACGATTCCTTCTCGTTATTTAGTGTTTATGCCAGATGCAACACATGTAGGTGTAAGCCAGCGTATTGAAACCGAAGAAGAACGTTCGCGTTTAAAGAAAATTGTTGCTGAATATGGTGATGATGACGGCAGCTTTATTGTTCGTACCGCAGCAGAAGGTGCATCTGAAGCAGAGCTGCGTCACGATGCGGAATTTTTAAAAAAGCTGTGGCAAAAAATCGTCACAAAACGCAAAAAAACCAGTAAAGAAAGTATCTTGCATGAAGACTTAACACTGGCGTTTCGTACTCTACGTGACTACGTAGGTGAAGACATGGAGCGTATTCGTGTTGACTCAAAACTAACCTATCAAGAGCTTAAAGAATTTACTGAAGAATTTGTGCCGCTGTTATCGGGAGCATTAGAATACTACCCGGGTGAGCGACCTATTTTCGATTTATTCGATGTTGAAACCGAGATCCAAAAAGCACTACATCGTAAAGTTGAGCTTAAATCGGGAGGTTATTTAATTATCGACCAAACCGAAGCGATGACAACCGTTGATGTAAATACCGGTGCGTTTGTTGGCCACCGTAACCTCGAAGAGACCATTTTTAATACTAATATCGAAGCAACCTCAGCGATTGCTCGTCAGCTACGTTTACGTAATTTAGGCGGCATCATTATCATCGACTTTATCGATATGATTAGTGATGAGCACAAACGCCGAGTATTGCATTCACTTGAATCTGCGCTTGCAAAAGATCGTGCAAAAGCCAACATAAACGGCTTATCTGCACTAGGCTTAGTAGAGATGACCCGCAAACGCACCCGCGAAAGCTTGGAGCACATTCTTTGTGATGTGTGTCCAGCGTGTTCAGGGCGCGGCTCGCAAAAAACGGTCGAAACGGTTTGCTACGAAATATTGCGTGAAATCGTGAGGGTAAACCGTGCTTATGCAGCTGATAAGTTCATGGTTTACGCAGCGCCTTCGGTAAGTGAAGCATTGATCAATGATGAGTATCACAACCTTGCTGAGCTGGAACTATTTATTGGTAAGCAAGTCAGTATTCAAACAGAGAGTTTATACAACCAAGAACAGTTTGATGTGGTAATGATGTAATGAAGGCAAAAACGGTCTGCTTTTATTGTTTACGTAAGTTATGGCAAGTATTTGCTATTACTCTCGTACTGCTGGCCGTTATTGTCTCTGTAGTAAAGTACTCACTGCCATACGCGAATGACTATAAAGATGACATTGAAGCGTTTTTGTATGAACGTTTTGATGTAAATTTAGCGATTGGCTCAATCTCAGCCAGTTGGCAGGGAAAAGGGCCCGCCTTAGTCATCGAAGATATTTCCTTTGAAGATAACCAAACCTCACCCATTGCACTCACCATTGATAAAGCGAGCCTTGAAGTTAACTTATGGGAATCTATAAAAACCCGTCAGCTTAAATCGAGCTACTTTGTGATCAATGGTTTTCATGCTGATGTCGATTTACCAACGATGCTTGATTTAGGCAATAATCAACAATCAGGTAACTTTGAGCAAAAAGAACTTATCGAAGGTTTGTTTCTTGGTGAAACAGGGCACTTTGCAGTGCAAGATAGTAGCCTTAACTTTATCCTCAATGATGGTAAAGAGCGTAAGCTTATTCTTGAAAACATTGTCTGGCAAAATACCCCTGAGCAACATCAAGGCTCAGGTACATTAGCGTTACCAGGAATTTCTGTTGGTAGCTTTGACGCCCGTATGGCATTGAATGGGTCGACTCTTGAAACCATGGCAGGTGATATCTATGTGCAAGCGGCGAACGTTGATGTATCTAAATGGCTGGCACAATATATTAATACCGACAAGCAGCAGCTTAATTCAGACATCAACTTACAAACTTGGTTTAGCCTTGATAAAGGCCTGATCAGCGATGTAAAAGTGCAGTGGCTACCGAGTTTTATCAACTGGCAACAAAACCAAGAAGCGCATCAAATTAGTTTAAGCGAAGGTGGTTTTCATTTATTTCCAAAGCAAGGTGGCTGGCGCTTAAAAAGCACCGGACTTACCTTTGAAAGCGATTTAAAACAATGGCCAACCTTACAATTTGAAGCTCAGCTTGGCGATAAAAATCAAATTTGGTTAAAGCAATTTGATTTTGCATTGCTGGCCAAGTTATCGCAGTTAAGTAACTTTGAAGTACTTGCCCCGTTTTTAGCTCGTCAACCCAATGGTCAGTTAAGTGATGCCTACCTTGAGTTAGGTCAGCAGGATAACTGGCAACTTTGGTTTCAGGGCGAACAAATTAATTGGCTGTCGCTGCAAGGTGTTCCGGGTGGGCAAGCTATCCGCGTTAATGGCTTAATTAATCAATCAGCTGGGCGAATTCAGCTTTATGGCGAGAATAATCAACTATTAACAAACGGCAGCTTTAGCCAAGATATTGCCTATAACCAATTAAATGTAGAACTAGACCTTCATCATTACGATGATGGCTGGCGCATTAGTAGCGATAATATTTGGCTTGATAACGACGAAGTAACTGTGGCTGCTGAGATGATGCTCAGCCTGACTGATGAACCGCGGTTAGATTTATATGCTGAAGCCTATGCCCCTGATGCCAAAGTCGCTGGGCATTATTTTCCGTTACCTGTCATGAGCAAAAGCCTTGTTAGCTACCTCAATGGAGCCATTAAAGGTGGCGAAGTAAATAAAGCGCAAGTGTTGTTCTCAGGGCCATTTAAAGGGTTTCCGTTCAAAGAGCAGCAAGGTCAATTTGAAGTGTTAGCGAATGTTGAAAACGCGAACTATAAGTTTTCACCAAGCTGGCCAGAAGTTGAAGATGCCAACGTCATTTTACATTTCGAAAATGAGCGCATGGATATCTATAGCAAGTCGGGCAAGCTGGTTAATCTAGTCCTTGGCGATAGCGTGCATGTCAGTATTGCCGATTTAATGAATGCAGATGTCTTAAAAGTTGCTATTAATAAACGCGCCCATGGCGATAAGCTTAATCCCTTCTTTTCTGCGACTCCGTTAGCAAAACCGTTAGCTGATGTATTTGAGGTAGTTCAAGCGAAAGGGGAAGCGCAGGCTGAAATTGAATTATTAGTAGATCTAGAATCTGGTCATGTTGATGCGATTGGTGAAGTTGAGTTAGCTAATATTCCGATTTACCTTGCACAGCCTGGGATCACACTTAATCACATGACCGGTATTGTTAAGTTTAACAACGATAAAATCGACTTAAAAAATGCCAAAGCAGATTGGATGGGTATGCCGCTCACTGCAAGTTATAACAGTGAAAGTGTGGCTGATAACTATCGCGCTGAAATTGCTATAAAGTTAGCGCTTGAAGCTGAGCCTTTAATTGAACAGGCCCATGGTTTACTGGCCGGTTACTTAAGCGGCCAAAGTGATGTAGATATTAATGTGTCGCTTAACTTTTTACCGAATGACTTTAATTACCGCGCCGATGTGAGTGGTAATTTAATCGGTGTGACTAGCCAACTACCTGCACCTTATAACAAAGGCGCAGAGCAGAAATGGCCATTAACTGCAGTGGTACAGGGCGACCGTATTTCTAATTTGATCACCGCAAATGTTGATGAGCAGTTATTTTTTAATGCGATTTTAGATAATGGCGAAAAGAAATTTAGTAATGCCCATTTAATTTTAGGTGCACAAGATTTAGGTTTGAACCGTGAAGGTTTTGCGGTATCTATTGATTTACCAGAAACCGAAATAGTGCCTTGGTTTGGCTTAATTGATCAAATTATTGCGCTTACCAAAGTTAAGTCAGATGCGCCAAGTGTGATGCCTGCATTCAACAACGTAACGGGCAAATTTAATAAACTGGCACTACACAATATCGACTTTAATGATTTTGAATTTCGCTTAGCGCCAAAACAATCAGATTTAGAGTTAAAGCTAAATGCTAAAGAATTACGTGCCGATGCACTGATCCCAACCGGTGAAACACGCAGACCAATTCAAATTTTTACTGACTATCTGCGTATTAATTTTAACGAAGTTGCAGAGCAAACAGAGCAAAGCACTGAACCTGAAGATTTAAGCTGGTTAACCCGAGTCCCAGCCATCGAGTTTAACTGTGAAGATTGTAAAGTCGCTGAGTATCAGCTCGATAAAATTAAAAGCAGCTTAGTTGGGGAGAACGATAAACTTTTGTTTACTGAGCTGGTCATCGACAAAGGCGATCACGTATTGCGCGGTAAAGGGCAATTTGCCGATGGGCAAACACGCTTTAGTGGTAACTTACAAAGTGACGATATTGGTGCGCTATTTGATGAGTTTGATATCACTACTACAGTAAAAGACTCTGACGCCAATATTAAGTTTGATCTTGCTTGGCAAGGCGCACCTTATAGCTTTGATGTACCAAGTTTAGCCGGTGAGTTAGATTGGCGTTTAGGTGAAGGACACCTTGCTGAGATCAGTGATGGTGGTGCGCGAGTATTCTCATTACTGAGTTTAGACTCGTTAGTGCGTAAGCTGAAACTGGACTTTAGAGATGTATTCTCCAAAGGCTTTTTCTATAACAGCATGCAAGGCACGATGCAGCTAGAAAAGGGCATTGCTTACACTCAAGATACCAAACTTGATGGTGTGCCTGCTGATTTAACGATTAAAGGCCATACAAACTTAAATACCTTTGAAATTGATTACGACCTAGCGGTTGCGCCGCAGGTAACGTCGAGTATTCCAGTGATTGTGGCATGGATGGTTAATCCGGTAAGTGGTCTTGCTGCGTTGGCAATCGACAAAGTGATTCACTCAGCGCGGGTGATCTCAGAGATCAACTTTAAAGTAACAGGCAGTATGAACGATCCTGTTGTCGAAGAAGTTGATCGTAAGAGCCGTGAAGTGACGTTACCGCAAGCCGCGCAAAGCCAGCCGCAGTCGTCGACGCAACTAAAATTAAAAGATGCCGCATCTTTAGCGAGTTTAGATAATAATGAAGGCTAATCCTCACCCACAGGTTGTTGCAGTACAAATGTGCTCAAGTATGAATGCTGAGCAAAATCTCGCTTTTTTAGCAGAGACGTTGAATCAGTTACCTGCAACTCGGCCATTGCTAGTGTGTTTACCGGAAAGCTTTTTGATCTTTAGTAAGCAAAGCCAAGCAAGCTATCAATTAGGTCACCAAAGTGAGGCATATAAAGCGAAACTTGCCGATTTATGCAAGCAACATGATATTTGGTTAGCCGCTGGCACCCTGCCTGTTTCGCAGCAAAATGGTAAGTATTTAGCCGCCTCGTTTTTATTTAACAACCAAGGCGATGTGGTTGCGCAGTACAATAAAATTCATTTATTTGATGTAGATGTAGCCGACACTACCCGCAGTTACCGAGAGTCTGATGCGACGCAAGCAGGCAATGATATTGTGGTGGTCGACTCGCCATTTGGTAAAATTGGCTTAGCAGTATGTTATGATCTACGTTTTAGTGGCTTATTCACCGCCATGCAGCGC
Source organism: Pseudoalteromonas sp. PAST1 (assembly GCF_021532515.1). Classification (NCBI taxonomy): domain Bacteria; kingdom Pseudomonadati; phylum Pseudomonadota; class Gammaproteobacteria; order Alteromonadales; family Pseudoalteromonadaceae; genus Pseudoalteromonas; species Pseudoalteromonas sp. PAST1. The sequence continues at coordinate 36,924 of NZ_JAKGBH010000009.1, forward strand.
CAAGGGGCTGAGCTTATTTTAGTGCCTAGTGCCTTTACCACAGTCACCGGCGCTGCTCATTGGCATATTTTATTAGCTGCGCGGGCAATCGAAACACAATGCTATGTGGTTGCCGCAGCGCAGTGGGGCGAGCATGAAAATGGCCGCCACACATATGGCCACAGCATTATTATTTCACCATGGGGAGAAACGCTCAGTGAGCTTGCCTCTGGTACCGGGTTTATCAGCCATGAGCTTGATTTAAACCGCTTGAATACAATTCGCCAAGACATGCCTGTGCAGTCTCAGCAACGATTTAGAGAGCATTTATTATGAACACGGTTGAACAGCATTTATTACATGACAGCCAATTAACAAGAGAAGAATTAGAAAAAACGCTCGCTTTTATTCATCAGCACCAAGTTGACTATGCCGACCTGTATTTTCAATCGAGCCATCACGAATCTTGGGTGCTTGAAGACGGTTTAGTAAAAGAAGGCTCATACAACGTTGAGCGTGGTGTGGGTGTGCGTGCTGTTAGCGGTGAAAAAACCGGTTTTTCATACTCAGATGCGATTAACCTTGAAGCGTTAAACAAAGCAGCAACGGCTGCGCGTAGCATTGCCAATGCTGGCGAAAACAAAACAATTCAGGTGTTCAGTGATGTAGCTGCTAAACAACAGTATGCGCCGCATCAGCCAATTCAAAGCATGAGCAACGATGACAAAGTAAGCCTGCTACGTGAACTTGAAAACTATATTCGTCAATTAGCGCCGGATGCTGAGCAAGTGATCAGTTCAATGTCGGCGGTTTATGAAGAAGTGTTAATTGCTGCAAGTGATGGCACCTTTGCCACCGATATTCGCCCGCTTATTCGCTTAAACTGCTCAGTGTTACTTGAGAAGAACGGCCGTCGTGAGCGCGGTGGTGCAGGGGGCGGTGCGCGTTTAGATTATGGCTATTTTAAAGAGTTAGTCGATGGCAAACCGCGCTGGATGGAATACGCCGAAGAAGCTGTTCGCCAAGCAAAAGTAAACCTAGAAGCAATCGATGCACCTGCGGGTAGCATGGAAGTCGTGCTAGGCGCAGGTTGGCCGGGTGTGTTACTACACGAAGCGGTAGGCCATGGCCTAGAAGGTGACTTTAACCGTAAAGGCGCATCAGCGTTTAGCGGTAAAGTAGGTCAAAAGGTGGCATCTGAACTGTGTACAGTCGTGGATGATGGCACCATTGCTGATCGCCGTGGTTCATTGAACGTGGATGACGAAGGGACACCAGCTGCGTATAACGTGCTTATTGAAAACGGTATTCTAAAAGGCTACATGCAAGATAAGCTCAATGCCCGTTTGATGGGAGTTAACCCTACTGGTAACGCACGCCGTGAATCGTATGCTCATTTACCTATGCCGCGTATGACCAACACCTATATGTTAGGTGGCGAGCACAGCCAAGCTGATATCATCAGCTCGGTAAAAAAAGGTATCTTCGCGCCTAACTTTGGTGGCGGCCAAGTGGATATTACGTCAGGTAAGTTTGTATTTAGTGCCTCTGAAGCCTACTTAATTGAAAACGGTAAAATCACGCAACCTATTAAAGGCGCAACACTGATTGGCAATGGCCCAGAAGTGATGCAGCAAATTTCGATGGTAGGCAACGACTTAGCGCTTGATAAAGGCGTTGGCGTATGTGGCAAAGATGGCCAAAGCGTACCCGTTGGTGTGGGTCAGCCAAGCCTTAAAATTGATAACCTAACCGTGGGTGGTACGGCTTAATAATCCTCAATAATAGTTAAAATGAACGCGAGGGCAATCCCTCGCGTTTTTGTATTAGCTCATTAGCATCCATATACCTGCGGCTATCATAAATACGTTTTCACTCAGTGATATAAAGCCGAGCGGCACATTACTGTCGCCACCAACACAGGCGCATTTCAGCTCTCGTTTATCGATATACACAGCCTTAATAACTGATACCGCACCTATACCACCAATAAATAATGAAAATGGTGCTACAGCTAAGGCGGGTAATTTAGCCACCATACCTATCGCTACATACGCCTCTATAAATGGATAAACATAGGCGTAGGGCACGACACGCATGGCTAGTAAGTCATAGGTAATAAATGAGTTAGAAAAGCTGTATAAGTCTTGCAGCTTTTGTATCGCTAATACCGCCATGGATAATGCAACAAACAGCAGCAGGTTCTTCATAGAAAATAAAGCCTCACCACTGGCATAAGTGAAACCGCAGCTTAGTAGCATAGCTACTGCGAAAATGGCTAAAACAGGGGTATAACTGGTACCTTGTTGGCCAGCCTCGGGCAGATTAAAAAAGTCGCGTAAATCATCGTAACCACCAATGCGTTTATCGTTGATAAAGGTTTGTGGTGTGGTTTTTACATCATGCTGCTGTTTGAATTCGTCAGTTTGCTCACGGCTGGTTAAGTGACGATCATCAACATCGTAACCATGACGCTCTAGTAAATCTTTTGATTTTAAACCGAATGGGCAAATATGCTCATCGGTCACCATGCGATATAAAATTGCAGACTTAGACACAGTGCCTCCTTGTAAAAATGCCTTGTTTACTGCGTAATAACTACTTAATTACACAGTAAACAAGAGCAAACTCTTGCTATAACTGGTTACTTTATTAACAGTTACAAGGTTTGTGCCAGTACTGTTTATTGCTTAGTTATAGTTAAAACAGCATCCATTACCGGATCGATACCTGCAAAGTAGTCTTTTGCAGAAAGTGTAATTGGCATATCAGGCGCTAACCAGATTCGATGATCTTCCGCTCGGCTTTGCTGGTGGAATTGGCTCGAAATAAGGCCTGTTTGTTTACTGTATGGCAGGTTAAACCAGCCAGCTTCACCTGCCACATTCGGGCGGGTGCCTGATGGCTCACCTACAAAAATCGCTGGCACTATATTGGCAATCTTTACAGCTACATCATGGCCTGCCGAAAACGTATTGCGGCCAATTAATATAAATAGCTTTCCTTGTGGTTTTAATACGTTAAAAAATGCGGCCGTTGCCACCAAAGGCGGGGTGAGCGAGCCATTACCACCACTGTTATGGCGAAGGTCTAGCACCAGGTGCTCAATGTCATCGTGTTTGATTTGTGCTTGCAGCTGCATGGCAAATTCAGCAAGGGTGAGATCTTTGTTATTTCGCACATCATTGAATTGTACATACAGTAATTTATTCGTTTTGATTTGTTCGCTCCAAAACGGCGTATTGTTTTTTGCTAAGTATCTAAGCGTAGGGTGCTCAGCAAGTTTTGGTAACTTAGGAAAACCTGCAAATTGCATTGGTTTGAGCGCTGGTGTAACTGTGGTGATAGCGCCTTGTGGTGAGCTGAGCGTAAGTGTTACCTCGCTCCCTTTGTTAATGCCAAGCCCGTTTAGCACATCAAGCAAACTTAAATAATAGGGACCCAACCAAAGGGTTTGCATTTCATTATCGCGAGCATTAATACGTTTAGTTAACTCAAGAGCTTGCTGGGCTGGTGTATCGGCAAATGCCTCAACTTTATAGCCAACATATTGCTGGTAATCGCTACTTGCTTTGCTGATGTATAAACCGTCACTAAATTGATAAAACTGAAATGGTAGTTGCTGAAAGTTGCCTGTTTCACCCCATGCTGGGATCAATAGATTATGACCATTGCCAAGTAATGCAATTAGCTCCATAAACTGAAAAACAATTTGCTGATCGGTTAGAATAGGAATCGACTTATCAATCTCAGCTACTTTTTCTGCAAACTGTTGTGAGCTCATGTTTTGATACATTGCCACGTGTAAACGTTTAATTTCTGAGACTAAAAACGCTAAATCGGCGCGCCATTTTTGATCTCGATTGAGTTCAGTATCCAAATTATTACCCGCAAGTGATTTATAACTGGCTGATTGTGCAAAGCGTTCAAAGTAAGGGTTAATACCAGATTTAAATAAGCTGGTGCCAGCAAGTGTTGGGCGGTCATCCCATCTTGCTGCTAGTGCTTTTTTAAGCCAATACTCGGCTTGCTGTTGGTTATCAAGCTCTGCGTATGCCTCTGCAATTTTAACCATTAAATCGTTTGGGTTACTGGCCCCATTAGGAATGCCTTTTAAGCTAGTCCCAATTGCAAGTGCGCGTTGCAAAGCATTGCTGGCATTTTGATAATCGGCCAATTGAAAATAACTGAGGCCAAGTACATACCAAGTATCGCCATCGTGTTGATATTCATTAATGAGCATTTTTGTGAGTTTATTCACCTGAGCCCAGTTTTGTTGTTTAGCAAATTCTATTGCTGCTGTTTTCGATTGAAAGTAAGCGATTGGATCGCTTGCACCAACACGACTTGGCTGCACTTTTAAAGCTTGATTCGTCACCTCTAAAGAGTGATTCGTTGCTAAAGCAAAACCCGAAAAGTTTATTAATAGGCACAAAGTTAGTAGTAAAAAATAGGACTTGTACATCAGGAGTCTCAAAGTTGTTTTTTGTTTAAATTAGCGTTTGAGTTGTAAAAAAGCGTCCTAAAACAGGATTTAGGACGTTTTTTGTCTGTTTTATGAGCTAATTCTTTTGCGTTTGCTTCTTAAATTGACTCGGTGTTAATCCCGTTTCTTTTTTAAACACGGCATTAAAAGTCGATTTAGAATTAAAGCCTGCTTGAAATGCCAGCTCTATCAGGCTGAGTTTTTGAGGTGAGTCTTGCTCTATTTCGCGTTTAACATCATTCACTCTATGCTGGTTGATGTACTCACAAAAGTTGTTCCCCGTAGAGCTGTTAATAGCCCAAGATATTTCTTTACTACCGAGCCCGGTTTGATTTGCTAAGTCGTTTAGTGAGAGCCTAGGTTGTCGATAAAGCGATTCGTTAATAACCAAGTTATCAATGGTTGAGAAAATTTGCTGCGCAAGTTGCTCGTCAGCCGAATCAGTTTGTTCAGCTTCGGGTTCTTCAGGCAATGTGACTGGTTCGAATTGAAAGCTATTTTTGATGGTGTGAAACAACAAAAAGCTAAACATTAGCAGTAACAGTATTTCGTTTAATAAATACCAGTGCATCTTTAAATCGAGCGGCGTGATTGGTTGCACATTCATGCGCAGCAAATCAAATACGACAATAATGGCAAAAATAAATAATGCTTTGATCAGCCACTTTAATTTAAGGCTCTCAGCATCTGAGCGCGCATGCATAAGTTGTTTGTGATAGCGCTTTAAAATGCCATAAGCGAAGTAGAAATAACCAAGTTGACTGAGCGAACCAAGTAAAATGATCGCTTGCGTGTAGTGGGTAAAGGCCAAGGAAATAGCCGCAGGAATTAAGTGTACCGCGTAGTGTGATGTTTTAAAGGGCTGTTTACCTGTAATCGACAAGGTAAAAAAGTAAATCATAGGCCCATACAGTAATGTAAATGCAGGGGTAATTAAGTAACTAGAAAACCCTAACCCTTCTAGCAGGTTAAAGGCGCACACACAGCCTTGAAATGCAAACAGCAGCACCAAGGAACGACTTTGTTTTTGGCTATTAATTAATAATGCACCAAATAACATTTGGAACAGAAAGATACTCTGTACAAGGTGTACAGGGAATAAAGTGATTGATTGCAAAGTAGTTTACGTTTTTATTCTTTTAGCTGAGTTTAACAACTCCCCCTCACTTTGTAATCATAGGCATTAAAAAGTTTAAATTGGTCAGTATTTTAATTGCCTTTTTCTCTTCTTTTTGGCTGTACTTTCGAATAAGTTGATTAATGGCAATTTATGCTTGAATAAGCTAGAATTATCAGTATTACAGGAGGGTTTATGACTACCAAAACTGCTAAGACTAGCAATCAGCAAAAAACTAAGTTTATGCCCGATATGGATAACTTTAAGGTCAGTTTAAGCTATGAAGGTCTAACGCTGAAAACTAATAGTGAAGGCAAAAGTATTGCTGAATTGAAGCGTAAATATGCGCGATAAATACGGGGTAGCTCAAGATAAATATTGCTACCCTGCCTCTGATGTATTAATTAATTTATTAGATATTCGAGAATCGGATATATTAGATCAAGCTGAAGCTGAGTTTACCGCTGAACGCTATAGAACTTATGACTCCCCCGAACAACCTCTATCTAAGTTTTCACTTGAGCATTTAAAACATCTTCATCACCACTTATTTCAAGACTTATATGTGTGGGCAGGTCAAATTAGGATGTTGATATCTCCAAGGGTAATACCCGCTTTTGTACTTGGACGCGTATTGAGCCTGAAGCTAACAAATTATTTCGAACCATTCCGGCAATATCGAATTGTCAGAATAATGATGAACTAATTGAAAAAGTGGCAGACTTGTTTTGTGAGCTAAATTTACTTCACCCATTCCGCGAAGGTAACGGTAGAGTGTTACGTTTCTTTTTTGAAGAAATGTTATATAGCATCGGCTATAAGGTTTCGTGGCCTCCAATCTCTCAGAGAGAGTGGATTGATGCGAATATTGCAGGTGTGAATTTAAACCTAGATTTACTTAAACGTATTTTTAGTCAAGCAATTTCTGAGCTTTGATTGTGTACTGAAATCACTACCAAATTTACTCAATAAAAAACCTTGTGGCAGCACCACAAGGTTTTAAAATTGACTCGCAAAGCGAGTTTATCTCATCGTTACAAACTCTTCTGAGCCCGTCGGGTGAATAGCCACAACAGCATCAAAGTCTGCTTTGGTTGCGCCCATCTTCATTGCAACGGCAAAGCCTTGGATCATTTCGTCAACGGTAAAGCCAATGCCGTGTAAGCCAACAACTTTTTCGTCTTCGCCTGCACACACTAGCATCATGTTACATGCTTGACGGTGCTGAGTAACCGCTGTGTACATTGCTGCAAAGCTTGATTTATATACTTTAACGTTATCGCTGCCGTATTGATCAATCGCTTGCTGCTCTGTTAAACCAATTGTGCCGATTGGTGGATGGCTGAATACCACAGTAGGTACTAGCTCGTAGTCCATTTTTAAATCATCAGGTAGTTCTTTATTGAATAAGCGCTCTGATAAAATACGACCTGCTTTAACGGCTACTGGCGTAAGTTCGATACCGTTTTCGATGATATCGCCAACTGCGTATACGTTTTCAGCTGTGGTGTTTTGGAATTCGTCTACTTTAACGTAACCAGCTTCAGTTACTTCAACACCTGCTGCAGCAAGGTTGATTTTGTCAGTTGTAGGTGTACGGCCAATTGCCCAAATAACTTCATCAACGTTTTGGCTGTGACCATTTTCAAAGTGAATGGTTAAGCTGCCATCGCTTTCTTTAACTACTTCTTTAGGTGTGCACTCAGTGTGAAGAGTTGGGCCTTCTTTTGCCATAATATCGATAAGCGTATCAACAATGTATGGGTCAAAAGTACGTAGTGGTTTGTTTTTACGAACAAACAGGTGTGTTTCTGTACCAAGGCTATGAAGTACGCCTGCGATTTCAACGGCAATGTAGCCTGCACCAACCACAGCAACACGCTTAGGCTGTGCGTCTAGCTCAAAGAAGCCATTTGAATCAATACCAAGCTCAGCGCCTGGAATGTTAGGAATAGTAGGGCGACCACCAACAGCAACAAGAATATGGTCAGCAGTGTATAGCTCACCGTTTACTTCAACTGTTTTGTTATCAACAAACTTAGCAAAGCCATTGATTACAGTTACACCATTGCTAGATAAGTACTTGTTGTAACCTTGGTGAATACGGCCAATATACGCTTCGCGGCTTTCAACTAATTTAGCCCAGCTAAAACCTTTTAATTCAACATCAAAGCCGTAGTCAGGTGCATATGCGTTAATTGCTTCAGCAATTTGTGCGCCGTGCCACATTACTTTCTTTGGAACACAACCCACGTTTACACAGGTGCCACCCATGTGTTTTGCTTCAATAAGAGCGACTTTTGCGCCACGCATTGCTGCACGGTTTGCAGAGGCAATACCGCCACTACCACCACCAATTGCAATGTAATCAAAATGCTGAGCCATAGTTTGTCCTCAAAAATAGATAACTTTTTATTAATTAATCGATTTAGTAATAAGTTGATAATAGCATAATAAAGACCAAGGTTAAGCCCCTTGTATTTCATCAATTCGCCCCAACTTCAAAATCATCTTCGCATAAAATTTGAGAACGAAAATGACAATTGCAGAAAATAACCCGCTCATTGGTTTAGAAGGGCTTCCGCCGTTTTCTAAAATTAAACCAGCACACGTAGTGCCAGCATTAAAAGCAGCGATTGCTGAGTGTCGTACCAAAATAGATGAGGTACTGGCATGCAAATCATACACATGGAATGATTTGGTGCTTCCGCTTGAAGAAGCTGATGACAAGTTATCACGCTTATTTTCACCGGTATCACATATGAATTCTGTCGTTAATAACGACGAGTTACGTGAAGCCTATGAGCAATGTTTGCCGTTGTTATCTGAGTATTCAACCTTTGTTGGTCAGCATCAAGGTTTGTACGATGCTTACAACGCGCTTCACAACAGTGATGAATTTAAAACACTAACGACTGCCCAGCAAAAAACCATTACTAATGCACTGCGCGATTTTGAGCTATCTGGTATTGCCTTAAAGCCTGAACAACAAAAGCGTTATGGCGAAATCAGTGCGCGCTTATCTGAGCTGGCCTCTAAGTTTGGTAACAATGTAATGGATGCCACGCTTGCTTGGCAAAAGCATATTACAGATGAAAGCGAACTGGCTGGTTTACCAGAGTCTGCGTTAGCACTAGGTGCTGATACAGCTAAAAGCAAAGAGCTAGAAGGCTGGGTATTCACGTTAGATTTTCCATCTTACTTACCAATCATGACTTATGCTGATAACCGCGAGTTACGTGAAGAGTTTTACACTGCGTTTGTGACGCGTGCCTCTGATCAAGGTCCTAACGCTGGTGAATTTGATAACTCAGCTATTATGAGCGAAGAGCTTGCCCTGCGTCATGAACTTGCCGAGTTACTTGGTTTTAACAGCTACGCTGATATGTCATTGGCGACTAAAATGGCAGAAACGCCAGAGCAAGTTTTCTCATTCTTAGAAGATTTAGCTGCTAAGTCTAAGCCACAAGCTGAGCAAGAGCTTGCTGAGCTAACAGCTTACGCAAAAGATAAGCACGGTGTGACTGAACTGGCTGCATGGGACTACGCTTACTACGGCGAAAAGCTCAAGCAAGAGAAGTACGCGATTTCTGATGAAGTGCTGCGCCCATATTTTCCAGCCAATAAAGTTCTAAGTGGCTTATTCACTACAGTTAATCGTTTATTTGGTATTAGCGTTAAAGAAGTGACAGAGTTTGATACTTACCACCCTGATGTACGTTTCTTCGAAATTTACGATAACAGCAACACGTTACGTGGTCGCTTTTATCTAGATTTATATGCCCGCGATCGCAAGCGTGGCGGTGCTTGGATGGATGACTGCATGGGTCGAAAAGTACGTGCAAACGGCGAATTACAAACCCCAGTTGCGTATTTAGTGTGTAACTTTAATAAAGCAGTGGGTGATAAGCCGGCTTTGTTTACGCATAACGAAGTGACTACGTTATTCCATGAGTTTGGTCATGGTATTCACCATATGTTGACACAAGTTGATGCAGCGCCAGTTGCTGGTATTAACGGTGTTGCATGGGACGCGGTTGAGTTACCAAGTCAGTTCCTTGAAAACTGGTGTTACGAAGAAGAAGCGCTGAGCTTTATTTCGGGTCATTACGAAACAGATGAGCCATTACCAAAAGAGTTACTAGATAAACTCCTTGCGGCGAAGAACTTCCAATCAGGTATGCAAATGCTGCGTCAGCTTGAGTTCTCGTTGTTTGATTTTACTATTCACCATACTTACAAAGCGGGTGAGCCATGTCATATTCAAGCAACACTTGATGAGGTACGCAGTAAAACGGCTGTTGTTAAAGCGCCAGCGTTTAATCGTTTCCAGCATGGCTTTAGCCATATTTTTGCAGGCGGTTATAGCGCAGGTTATTACTCTTATAAATGGGCTGAAGTACTCTCGGCCGATGCGTTTTCTAAATTTGAAGAAGAAGGCATTTTTAACCCAGCAACGGGCGAAGCTTTCTTAAAGAACATTTTAGAAAAAGGGGGGAGCGAAGAGCCAATGGAGCTATTTAAAAAGTTCCGTGGACGCGAACCACAAGTTGATGCACTACTAAGACATAGTGGTATTGCAGCATAATACACATTACTTAAGCTAAAGCGCCGTAAGGCGCTTTTTTATTAATAATTCTTAGCAAATTCAATCTTGCGTACTATTCTTTTTAAAAACAGTTGCAGGAATTAAGTATGTCAAAACTTGTATTAGCCATTGATGATGATAAGTATGTCCATCATGTGATTGAAGAATCACTATCGGGCTTTTGCACGTTGATCCATGCTAAAAATGGTGAAGAAGGATTAAGACAGGCGATAAAGTACAGCCCAGACATTATTTTACTTGATGTTGAAATGCCTGCTAAATCAGGGTACGAGGTGTGTAACGAATTAAAAGCTAACCCGCAAACTAAAGATATTCCTGTGATGTTTTTATCGGGTAAAGCGGACTTACCAGACCGTGTAAAAGGCTATAACGCAGGTGCAGCTGATTACATTGTAAAACCATTCAATGCTGAAGAGCTGATGGCACGAATTCGTGTGTTATATCAGTACCGCCAGCATTCAAAAAAATTAACCAGTGATGTTGAGCGAGCGCAAATAACCGCCGAAATAGCGATGACAGATTCAGGTGATATGGGACGCATCATGCGCTACGTTGGGCAGACTTATCATGCGCATGATATCAAAGCGTTATCTGAGCATATGTTTGAGTTTTTTAACCCGATGGAGCTTGATGTCGTGCTGGCGTTTTGGTATCACGATGTTGGCGTGTTTTGCTGTGCCGAAGGTGGAGTATGTCCTTTAGAGCAGGAGTTACTAGAAAAACATCGTGATGCGAATCGCTTTGTTGATTTTAGCCACCGCACCATTATTAATTACCCTAAAGTGTCAATGTTAGTCAAAAACATGCCACTTGATGATGCCCAACTTTATGGTCGTTATAAAGATTTATTCCCGCACATCCTCGAAGTCACAAACGCAAAAGTTCAAGATATGGAAATTAATGAGCGAGCACTGACTCAGGCACAGCAAATTGGGAATGCCTTTAATGAACTATCTCAACAAATGTATCAAAACAGTGATTCACGCGAACGAGCGGTTGAAAAGCTAGCTGCGCAATTGGATGAGTTAAATAAGTCAGTCGCACAAAGCAATTTGTCGAGTAGTGATGAAGTAACTTTTCATCTACAGCAATTAGAGCAGACTAAGTTATTATTTTCTTCGCTCAATGATGATTTAGCGTTTATAAAATATCAGTTAAAACACATTATTGAAGCGCGTAGTGATCTTCTCGCCAGTTTGCAAAAAATGGCAGAGCCTAGTCACACTGAAGATGTCACTTCACAAACGGATATCGAGCTATTTTAAGCCATGCTATACTGACGCCGATTAATATAGCTCGGAGTTTTGTGTGGTAATTCATTGTCCTTTTAAAGAAATGCGCCCTTATTTAGATGCAATAGAGTTGCGTTTTGGTTTAGCTAAGTGGGCTGAGCAGAATGCGGGCTTTTCGCTTCATTATGACGACCAAGGTCTTAGCTTGAAAAAAAAGGACGAACCTAAGCTAGGTGCAATCCACGTTGATTTTGTAACGGGTGCTGCTGCTCACCGCCGTAAGTTTGGTGGAGGTAAAGGGCAAGCTATAGCAAAGGCTGTAGGGTTAAATAAAGGTGCCACACCAGTGGTTCTTGATGCCACCGCAGGCCTTGGTCGTGATGGCTTTGTACTGGCATCACTAGGCTGTAAAGTGATTTTACATGAGCGCCATCCAGTAGTTGCCGCGCTATTATTTGATGGCCTAGAACGTGCCTATAACGATGCAGAAATTGGCCCCTGGATGAAAGAAAACATGAGCTTAGTGTTTGGCTCTAGTCATACGTTACTGGCGCAGTGTAGTGATACTCCTGATGTTGTGTACTTAGATCCTATGTTTCCTCATCGTGAAAAATCAGCTCTCGTTAAAAAAGAAATGCGAGTATTCCAAGAGCTTGTGGGCTCAGATAGCGATGCCGATGATCTATTAGAGTTTGCTTATCCGCTTGCTAGTAAGCGAGTAGTTGTGAAGCGCCCTGACTACGCGCCATTTTTAAATGACAAAACCCCGAGTATGCAAATCAAAACCAAAAAAAACCGCTTTGATGTATATGTAAAAGCGGCAATGGTTTAAATCTAATGTTTTTGGATGTATCTGGTTTTTTCGTGTAGTTGTTTATGGTGGTATTTCATCATATTGTCATAAAAGGTTAATATTCTACGCGCGCAACGTTACTTGGGAATATCGTTTATGCGCGTGTCATCATTTACTCGGCTATTGGCCGTTTTACTTACTCTCGCTAGTATTTTATTAGCAGCCACTCTGTTTTGGGCAAGTCAAACCTTATTCGGTTTAGAGCAACAAGATAACGCTTATAACAAGCTAAAAAACACCATCATTATTGATTTAAAAAGCTACCTTGATGATTATTTAGAACAAGGTGACAGCCAACATTTAAATAAAGCTTCTACGCTGATAAGTGATGTTAAAAAGCAGCATTTAGCTAAGTTGCCTAGTGATCTTGCAAGTCAGCTTAATAGCCAGCTAACAGCACTCGATAAAGACATCAATGGTAAGTACCGCGCTTTAGGTAAGCTATCGGGTAACGAAATGGCGCTGCTTGATAACTCGTTAAGACAAATGGCAGGTTCAGCGTCATCATTAATTGGCTATGCAAGTAAAGCCGAGCCGCAAACAGCGCTTGCGCTTGAATATTATCAACTTGCTGCTGACTACTACAGCGAAGTGACATCACTTGCTTTATATACTTACAAGTTAGTGATCAACTTTGATCAAGACACTAAAAACAGCCTTAACCAAAGTGTTGAAAACTTAAATGCTCTTGCTACTAAAATCGACAGACTCGAAAACCTAGGTGTAATGAGTGAAGTGGATGAAGACGCTTTATTTTTTGGTGAAGAAGCAGAAGATTTAGCCGGTGATATTAAAGCTGAGTTAAGTAGCTGGCCCAAACGCTTCCCACGTGATTTAGCATCCACTCTTGAGCAAGCAGAGCAGCGTCAAACCGGTATGCAAGCCTTGCGCGAGCAAATAGGCGCCTTGTCTACAACGGTGCTCGGTGCAGAGCAAAAGCTAAAAGATGAACAGAGCGACCTTAAGCAGCAAGTGTTTATCGTGTTTTGTGTAGCCATTGGCATGCTGGTGGTTTTAGCAGCGGGTGTGTATTTCGTACAGCGTAACCAAGTGCTTAACCCGCTGCGTCAATTGCGTGATGGCTTTGCTTTCTTAATTGAGAGTAATGAGCTTAAAAACATTGAGAGTAAAAATCCGAAAACTGAAGTCGGTGAAATTGCCCATTACTTTAATCAATTGATTGAGCGCCAGCGTGGTGAAGCAGAAGAACGAGCACAAATGCTTAAGGTTATTAATGACTTTATGCTAGAGATGAGCGAGCACTTACATACGATTGCCCAGCAAACTGATGCTAGCCACTCTCAGGTTGAACAAAACCAAAGTTTACTTACTGATATTCAAGACATTGGTGAGCAGGTCAATAACATCAATGGTCAAGTTGCTGATAACGCCAAACAAACCTTTGGTGCGATGGAGCAGAGCCTAGGCTTTGCAGATAGCATGTTAACCGCAAGCTCTCGTACTGAAGAACGCGTTGAGCAAGGCCTAGATAGCTTAAAAGAGCTATTAAAAGGCGTTGATGATGTGGGCCAAGTTATTGAGGTGATCAAAAATATTGCTGAGCAAACAAACTTATTAGCACTGAATGCAGCGATTGAATCGGCGCGTGCAGGTGAGCATGGCCGAGGCTTTGCGGTGGTCGCTGACGAAGTACGAAAACTTGCCAGACAAACGCAGGGTTCACTTGATGATATTAACAATCAGTTAAACCGCTTAAGTGAAAACTCCACCATGGTATCGGAGCAAATTAGCGCACTGGCTAATGATGCCGAGCTACAAACACAAAATGCCCAAGAACTTAAACGTAACTCCGAAGGCGTAGCTGGCAACGCGCAAGATGCAAATAAGGTCGCATTTGATGCTATGGAGCTGGCTAAACAGCAAAACGCCTTACTAGAAAACTTCAGTCAATCAATGCAAAGCATGAAAGGGCAGGTAAGCGAATCAAACTCTCTGGTTAGTGATATTCAGCATCGCCTACAAGAGCAAATGCATACCATTAAAGCCAGCTTAGGTTTATAACCTTCCAAAGGGCGAGCAATGGTTTACGTTGTTTGTCCTTAAAATCATGCTGTATTCAATTTTTTAGGTATATACTCTGTACTCTTATTTTCTTTCAAGGAATTACGATGATCGAACAAGGCCACACTATACCTACAGCAACCCTTAGTGAATTAACTAGCGAAGGCATGCAAACCTTAACAACAGAGGCATTATTTGCAGATAAAAAAGTAGTGTTGTTTGCGGTGCCGGGTGCATTTACACCAACATGCTCTAATGCTCACTTACCTGAGTTTATTACCCTGGCCGATAAAATTACTGCTAAAGGCGTTGATGCAATCTACTGTGTATCGGTGAACGATGCATTTGTAATGAAAGCATGGGGTGAAGCTCATAACGCTGAGCATATTCGTATGTTAGCCGATGGTGATGCAAGTTTTACCAAAGCACTTGGTTTAGATAAAGACACAGCTGGTTTTGGTGGTATACGTTCTAAACGTTATGCAATGATCGTTGAAAACCAAACTGTAACAGGGCTGTTTGTTGAACAAGACAAAGAGTTTGTAGTAAGCCGCGCTGAAGCTGTGCTAGAAAAGCTTTAATAGCAATTCGTGCTTAAGTTAGTACAAAAAAGCCGGACGTAAGTCCGGCTGAAAGTCCCTGGGGGTGACTTAGGAGATCAACTATTAAGGTTGATATTGCGCATCCAGTGTAACACCCGAGAAAGTACGGTAAGCATTTAAGCTTAAGTGCCAAGTACCTGCTTGTGGATTACTGAACGTACAAGTTTCTGCGTTACCGTTTTTGTAAGGGCGACAATCATAGCTTGATGATGTTGGTTGGCTACCAAACTTAACGAATAAGTCTGAATCGCCAGTACCGCCTGATGTCGTTACTGTAAAGCTTGCCATACCGGCAGGAACATCAATAGTGTAATGCTTCCATTGGCCTGCACTTGCAGAGATATCTGTTACTGTGCCACCACCTGCTTGTGGTGAACCTGAGCCTGAACCACCGCCAGAAGTTGTTAAATCACCTACTAGGCTAACACCTGAGTATGCAGAGTAACCATTCAGCATTACATGGTAAGTACCTGCTGTTGGGTTATCGATAGAACATACTTCGTTGTTACCGCCTTTATACGGGCGACAATCATAGGTTGATGTTGTTGGTGCGCTACCTGCACGAACGTAAAGGTCAGCATCGCCTGAACCGCCACTCATTGTGAAGGTTACGTTAGTCGCACCTGTTGGCACTTCCATTGTATAGAAAGTTTGGCTGCTAGCAGAGCCACTTAAACCAGTTAGTGCTTGACCATCTTCTAATACGTTACCCGTTGGTGGTGGCGGTGTTGCACCTGAGGCTGCTGCAACCGCGGCTGCCGCATCAACAATACCTGTACCACAGCTAGTACATGTTGCTGGGAAAGAACGAGTTGTCGATTTTAAGATACTTTCGATTTCATCAGGTGTTGCTGATGGCTTAGCTTGTTTGATTAATGCTGCGACACCCGCAACATGTGGAGCTGCCATCGATGTACCTTGTGAGTAGTGGTATGAATCACTGCTAGGGCTTGAAGAGCCTGAGTTGTGAGTAGATAATACACCTTCAGAGTCATTCGCAAAGCTTTGTGCGCCACCCGGTGCTGCAACGTCAATGTTGCTACCGTAGTTTGAGTAGTATGCACGACCACCGTTACGACCAACAGATGCAACGTTTACAACACCATTACAGTTACCAGGGTTGTAGTTTGCAGAGTTATCGTTATCGTTACCTGCAGCGATTACAATTACAGAACCGTTGTTACGCGCTTGATTGATTGCATTTTGCGTTGTTGAGCTACATGAACCGCTACCACCTAAACTCATGTTAATAACATCAGCAGGGTTAGCATTTGCTGGTACGCCAGAAACTGAACCACCCGATGCCCAGATGATGCCGTCAGCGATATCAGAAGTTAAACCACCACATTTACCAAGTACACGCACTGGCACTACTTTTGAGTTGTAAGCAACACCGGCAACACCTTCACCGTTATTAGTGACTGCTGCAACAGTACCCGCAACGTGTGTACCGTGCCAGCTTGAGCTTTGTGCACTGTGTGTGTAACCACATTCGTTAGCGCTGATTGCATCACCCGGATCGCGTGCATCGCTATCACGACCACCGCCGTCGTTCGCTACAGACACGTTAGAGATCATGTCATAGCCTTGAAGAATGTTAGCATTTAAATCAATATGAGGGCGGTAACCAGTATCAAGTACCGCAACAACCACACCGCTGCCCGTTGCTGTATCCCAAGCAGTAGGAAGGTTAAGACCGCCCGCTTGCTCGTAGTAGTGCCATTGGTCGTCATAACGAGGGTCGTTAGGCGTCGCAAACGGCTTTAACATTTGGTCGATTTCGATGTATTCAACGTTACCAGAAGCGACCATTTCTTGCATAAATTCTTGGGTTTCTTCAGCTGATAGTTTTTTATCAGCACGCATTACGTGGTGATTACTCATCGCCATTGCACGAACGTATTGTGCTTTTACTTTACCTTTTTTGCTGCTGAAGTTTTTAATAAAGCCTTTTGCTTTTTTGTTCATCATAGTCGGCGTTTGTTCTGCTGCCGACATGGTCATCATTTCATCACTATTGTTTTTATACTTGATGATAAATTGAGTACCAAAGCCTTCTTGGCCTTGTAATTTAGCTGCAGTTTCCTGCATAGATGGTGACATAAGTTGATCTGGAGTAGCCATAGCTGCTGTTGTTCCAAACAACGCAGTCAAGCTCAGTGCAATTGCGCATTTCTTCAAGTTGTTGTTAGTTGTCATAATGATCCCTAGATTGTTATGTAAATCTCCACGATGTTTTTCGTGAAGGGGGACAAAGGTAAAATATATGTTAATTTAGTTAAAATATCGTTTTATTATGGTTGTCTCTATTTTGGTTATAACTAAATGTATAGACGTCTAAATCAGTCTTTTTATGGTGTTTTTTGATTGTTTTCTCATAATAAAGTTATAATTTTATGGTTTTGAGTTTTTGCTTTATTTCGTTTTTTGGATTTATCTTTTTTGTAAAAACATCTCTGAGTTAACACTGCGACGACAATAACTTGTTATAATCAGCTAAATTTTTTTAGTGAGTATGATTAATGACCCAAGTAGATGTAATTGTGATTGGCGCCGGCGCCGCAGGTTTGATGTGCGCTGCACAAGCAGGCTACCGTGGTCGCAATGTTACTGTGCTTGATATGGGCAAGAAGCCGGGCCGTAAAATATTAATCAGCGGCGGCGGGCGTTGTAACTTCACCAATGAAAATGCAAGCCCAGACAAATACTTATGTGGCAATCCTCACTTTGTAAAATCGTGTTTAAGCCGTTATACCCAACATGACTTTATAGAGCTGGTGGACCGTCACGGCTTGGCGTATCACCATAAAACGCTGGGTCAGCTATTTTGTGATAACAGCGCACAAGATATCGTTGACATTCTTTTAACTGAGTGTGAGTGGGCAGGTGTTAACATAGCGCTGCGTAACGAAGTACTCAGCGTGACAAAAACCGATGTGGGTTATGAAGTTATTACCGAGCAAGATAGCTATCAATGCGAGTCGTTAGTTGTCGCATCGGGCGGATTAACCATGCCTAAGCTCGGTGCATCACCAATTGGGTATAAAATTGCAGAGCAATTTGGTTTAGCAGTGCTACCAACCATGGCGGCATTAGTGCCATTTACGTTGCACCAGCATGATAAAGATCGCTTTGATGGGTTATCGGGGATCAGCATTCCTTGTCTGGTTACCAGTAAAGATGGCACCCAGTTTAAAGAAAACATCTTGTTTACACATCGTGGCCTTTCGGGCCCAGCTATTTTACAAATCAGCTCTTTTTGGCGTGCAGGGCAAACTGTGTACATCAACTTGTTACCCGAGCTCGATTTAAAGCAGCAGCTTGAGCTTTGGCGTCAAAGCCAAGGGCAAAAGTCACTAAAAAATACCCTTGCGACAATTTTACCAAAACGTTTTGTTGAAATGCTGCACGACACGAAAGCGATCCCAGATTGCAATGTAAACCAACTAAGCCATGCGCAAATCGACGCATTACATGACTACATTCACAATTGGCAAATTAAACCCAACGGCACAGAGGGTTATAGAACAGCCGAAGTAACGCTTGGCGGTGTAGACACCGACGAATTAAGCTCAAAAACCTTCGAAGCGAAAAAGTCACCGGGCCTTTATTTCATCGGCGAAGTCACTGACGTCACCGGCTGGCTAGGCGGCTACAACTTCCAATACGCCTGGAGCTGCGGCTTTGCAGCAGGGCAGTATTGTTGATTTAAGTTTCTAGCTGCTAGTTGCTAGGTTAGCACTTGCTTGTAGGTCGTGCTTTAGCGCGTTTATTATGACGCCATAAATGGCGACCTACATCTAATGTTACGGTGGCTTCATGCTATTGAGTAATAAGCTGAACTCGAGTGCCTGTAAATCTCAAAGTGCTCTAATAACTCGATTTGAAATAAAAAAGCCGCTAACTTAGCGGCTTTGTTGGTTGCGAAAATATGATACCAATCGACTTAACACGATTGATATAGGGTTAACGTAGGTCGAAACGATCTAGCGTCATTACTTTAGTCCACGCTGCTACGAAGTCATCAACGAACTTCTGTTTAGCATCGTCAGAGGCATACACTTCAGCAATTGAACGTAGCTCTGAGTTTGAACCGAAGATTAAATCTACTGGTGTTGCTGTCCACTTAAGTTTGCCTGATTGACGGTCACGGCCTTCGTAAACACCTTCTTCAGAAGACTTAGACCACTTCGTTGACATATCTAATAGGTTAACGAAGAAATCGTTGCTTAATGTGCCAGGTTTTTTCGTGAATACACCGTGTTTAGTTTGGTCAGTATTCGCGTTAAGGGCACGCATACCACCTAGTAGTGCAGTCATTTCTGGTACTGATAAGCTTAGTAAATCAGCGCGTTCAACTAACATTTCAGCCGGTGATTTCCATGCTGAGCTGTAGTAATTACGGAACGCATCTGCTGTTGGCTCAAGTACTTCGAATGATTCAACGTCAGTCATTTCTAATGACGCGTCCATACGGCCTGGCTTGAACGGTACTGCGATAGAGAAACCTGCGTCGCTTGCTGCTTTTTCGATTGCAGCCGCACCACCAAGAACAATCATATCTGCAAGTGAAATTTCTTTACCGCCAGATGCTTTTTTGTTGAACTTAGTTTGGATTTTCTCAAGTTTGCTAAGTACTTTAGCCACTTCTTTCGGGTTGTTTACCGGCCAATCTTTTTGCGGAGCAAAACGAATACGTGCACCGTTTGCACCACCACGCATATCTGTGTCGCGGTAGCTTGCTGCTGATGCCCAAGCAACACGCACTAGTTCAGATACAGATAAACCTGAATCTAAGATGCTAGCTTTAAGTGATGCGATATCTTTGCTGTCTACTAGTTTGTGATCAACCGCAGGGATGTAGTCTTGCCAAATTAATACTTCTTCTGGCACTAGGTCACCTAGGTAACGAGCACGTGGGCCCATATCGCGGTGGTTTAGTTTGAACCATGCTTTAGCAAATGCCAGTTCGAACTCTTTCGGGTCGTTTAAGAAACGCTCTGAGATCTTACGGAATTCAGGATCTGCTTTTAACGCGATATCAGTTGTGAACATGATAGGCGCATGACGCTTACCTTTAATGTGTGCATCTGGCACTAGGTTAGACGCTTGACCATTTTCAGGGATCCATTGAGTCGCACCTGCAGGGCTCTTAGTTTTAACCCATTCAAAAGCAAATAAGTTTTGTAGGTAGTTGATTGACCAGCGTGTTGGTGTCACTGTCCATGCACCTTCAAGACCTGAAGTGATAGTGTCTTCTGAGTGACCTTTACCACATTTGTTTTTCCAACCTAAACCTTGCTCTTCGATACCGGCTGCTGCAGGCTCTTTGTCTAAGCAGGTCGCTTTTTTCGCACCGTGTGCTTTACCAAAGCTGTGACCACCGGCGATTAGTGCAACGATTTCTTCATCGTTCATTGCCATGCGGCCGAATGATAAACGGATGTCGTCTGCTGCAAGTAGTGGATCAGGGTTACCGTGAGGGCCTTCTGGGTTTACATAGATTAAGCCCATCTCAACTGCCGCTAATGGGCCTTTAAGTTTGCCTTTTTTGTCACGACGTTCGTCAGTTAACATTTTGCCTTCAGGGCCCCAGTATACGTAATCTGGTTCCCAATCGTCTTCACGACCACCGGCATAACCAAAGGTTTTGAAGCCCATTGATTCAAGCGCAACGTTACCTGTTAACGCCATCAAGTCAGCCCAAGAAATGCTGCGACCGTATTTTTGTTTTATAGGCCAAAGTAAACGACGTGCCTTATCAAGGTTTGCGTTATCAGGCCAGCTATTTAGCGGGTCGAAACGTTGTTGACCACCGCCTGCGCCACCACGACCATCAAACGTACGGTAAGTACCTGATGCGTGCCACGCCATACGGATGAAGAATGGACCATAGTGACCGTAGTCAGCAGGCCACCAATCTTGAGAATCAGTCAATACTTTCTCAATATCAGCTTTCACTGCGTTTAGGTCTAACTTTAAGAATTCTTTTTTGTAATCAAAGTAAGGACCCATAGGATCAGACTCTGCACCATGGGCACGAAGTTGGCTAAGATCTAATTGCTCTGGCCACCAGAATTGGTTTGATTTGATGTCGTTTGTAGCTTGTACGCCTGTTGCCACCAACAGTGATACCGCAACAGCTACTTTAGACAAAGCTGACGTTGATTTTTTAAACATTGTGTAGTCTCCAGTTAGAAGTTGGGTGAAATATAGATTTGTTCAGGTTAACTTTCCACTTACAAACTGGGGTTTAAATCGATTGATAAAATCGAAAAAACAGATGGTTTAATTGATTTTATAGAACAAAGCCAGCGAAAATGCTGGCTCTAGGGGAGGTGTGCAGTAAGCTTAAATTCAGCTTGTTGCTTATTCTTCAATAAAGGGTACGCCGTTTTTGATCCACTCAGCGGCTGGTTTGCCTTTTAAGTAGTGATCAAAATATTCCATCATACGTACTGAGAAATCCACTTGGTTAGGGAATTTCTTCAGGTGATGTGGTTCACCTTCGTATTGTAAGAAGGTGGCATCTTTACCCGCACGACGAAGTGCTAGGTAGTATTGAACACCTTCGTGCCATGGCACAGCATCATCTTTGTCGCCAAACATAATCAGGATTGGGGTATTCACTTTATCAGCGAAGAACACCGGTGAGTTTTCGATGTATAGCTCTGGCGCTTCGAATAACGTTTTACCAATGCGGCTTTGCCCTGTTTCGTATTGGAACTGACGAGCAAGACCTGATTTTAAGCGAATACCGCTGTATGCACTGGTCATGTTAGATACTGGCGCACCCGATACAACCGCCTTAAACATATCTGTCTGCGTGATCATAAAGGCACTTTGGTAGCCTGCCCATGAGTGACCTTGTAAACCAATTTTATCTGGATCAGCAATGCCTAAATCAATCAACTTTTGAGTGGCGTTGATCATCGTTTGGGTTGACGATTTACCCGGATGACCAATTTCAAAACGGATATCAGGTAAGAAAATCGCATAACCATTTGAAGTAAACATCGGGAAGTTAGGACGATGATTTAATTCCATTTTCGGGAAGTCATACATGCGTTGGCTCATATAGCGGTAGAAGTACACAACCACTGGCACCTTATCGCCTTTTTTGTAGCCCGCAGGCTTAATTAATACGCCTTGTAAATCTTCACCATCAAACCCTTTATAGCTAATAAGCTCAGGTTTTTCGCCCCATGCAAAGTTGCTAATTTGTGGGTTGAGGTTGGTAACACGCTGTGGCTTTTTGAAGCTAAAATCAGCTTGGTAGTAATCAGGGAATTGCTGATATGTTTGCGCTGTGAATAGGTATTTGTCGGCATTTTTCGCCTTTCTAACTACATCATAGCGCTTTTTACCCGAAAGTACTTTGCTTACTTTATTGCTTGTTAAATCAAGTTTTGCAATTTCAGTTTGCTTATCTTGCAGGTTGGTTGCGCTTAGTAATAATGTTTCGTCTTTGGCAAAGCCCACTTGGTCTTTATCTAGTTTAATAACACGATATTGGGTATTGCTTTCTTTACCTTGAGTTAGGCGCGTTGCCTTTTGTGTTGCGACATCAAAAGCCCAAATATCAAATTTACTGTAAACCAGTACTTGGCTGCTGTCGTTTAACCAGCCTGCAAAACCATAACCCGGCTGAGGTGATGGGTAGTCATGTTTATCATCAGCAAAAATAGCGTTAATTGCTTTAGATAAGGTTGAAACCTTGTTGTTACCTAAATCTTTAAGCTGTACTTGGCTGTCTTGGAAAAATGCTGCAAATTGACCATTTGGCGCAAGGCTTGGTCTAAACGGATAGTCGCTGACGATAGCGGTTTGTTTACCGGTTTTAACATCAACACTGAAATAATCTGCGTAAAAACCACCATACATAACACGTTCTAGGTAAGGTCGGTCTGAATAGCCTAATAGCGCTTCACGATGAGTATTAAGCGAAACCTCTGGCATGTTCGGTGTGCTCAACTGCACAACGTGCTGACCATTTACATGATATACCGCTTGGTAATGACGAAGCTTATTCGCTTTGTTCCATTGCTGCTCTTCGCGAGGCTTAATTTCAGCGTCTTTGTTGTGCCAAACGTTAAGGCCCTTTTGGTCGCGAATGGTATCGAAATCATATAAAGAGGCTTCATCTTTGTATTCTTTTAGGGCAACTTTTGCAGCGAGTTTAGGGTGGTTTTCAAAGTATAAACGAGCACCATCTTCAGACCATTTTAGCGATGCTGTTTTGCCAATAGTCCAGCTGCTATCTGCAGAATTAATAGTTGAAAGCGCCCCGTTTTGTAAAAGCTGTAAGCTGTGGTCACGACGGCGTGTATCATCATTCACATAATTGCCAATTAACAGCGCTGCGGTATTGCTGTTTGGCTGCCAAGCAATTTTGTTTGCCACAACACCTGGCTCATCGATCAACACACTAGTTTTAAAGTCATTATTAAGATTAACTAATACAACTTGGTTGTCGGCACCATCACTGTAGCTTTGGCTTGCTAATAACTGCTCACCGGTACTGCTCATCGCATAGCTGAATACGTTGTTGAGAGTGTGCGTGGTTTTGTCTTGAAGGTTAACAAGCACTAAATCAAAGCTTTTATCTTTTTTATCTGGCTTGATTTCGCTGCTGTTTTCGTCTTTTTCTTCGCTGTCTTTTTTATCTGCTTTTTTATCGAGTCGGTAAGCAAGCCATGCACCATCATCCGATAATACATAGTCTTTTACATCGTTAAAGGTCTGTTGCTCACCACTTTTAGTATTCACTAAAACAAGGTTGTTCTTTAGCTCATCTTTTTTCTTGGTGGTTTCTTTTTCAAGTAAGCTTGGTACCTGAGTAAAAGCCACCCAGTTTGCTGCTTTATTAATAGTTGGGCGAGTACCGCGCTCAACGCTAGTTAGTAGGGTGTTGTTGTTTAATGTATAAACCTGACCTTGTGCATTACCGCGATAAGGGTCGGCACTAAAGCTAAGAATTTGGCCATCTTCAGAAAGTTGGGTGCCTTTTGCGTATTTAAAATCAAACACGTCTTTAAATTGCAGAGCTTCTTTCGCACTAATCTGTGCACTACCAAGGCTTGTCACCAAGGCTAAGCTCAAAAGTGATAATTGCGCTTTCATTCATCTTTCTCGTTGTTTTTAAATTGACGCACCCAGTGTAGCGTTTTTAATAAACAATTCGAGTAGAAACGATAAATCGCATATTTATCACGTTGGTTACGTAACTCTAATACATGAAGTTAAAAAGATACTTTAATAGTGAAGCCACCCTGCGTGTCAAAACTACACTTACCACCTAAAGCAAGCACTCGCTCTTCAATAAATAAAAGGCCATAGCCACCAGATTCTGCGTTGTTACGCACTTGCTCACCATTATCTTTAATTATGAGATCTATGGCTTGCTTATTTACACTCAACTGAACAAATAATTGTGAGGCGCTGCTGTGTTTAATGCAATTGGTAACAGCTTCTTGGCAGATTCTGTAAATAGCCGTTTGGTGTTCATCAGCCAAGGTACTGTTGATATCTAAGTTCGTTTGATACTCGATATCAGCTTTATTTAATAGGGATTTTAATTTGCCATTTTTTAGAGCGTGTTCAAGGCCTAACTCGTCAAGCTCTCTCGGTCTCAAATGATGCATAATTTGATACACAGAGTCATACATAGCTTTGGCATTTTCTCTAAGGGTAGCAATGATTGAATTATTGCTGTTTTGTTGTGAGAGTGATAATACTGCTAAATCTGTTTTTAGCGCTGTGAGATTTTGCCCTAATTCGTCATGTAATTCTTGAGACAGATATTTGCGCTCGTCTTCTTGGATTGTAACCATCCGTTTTGCAAGTTGTTTGTTTTTAGCAAGTAATTGAGAAAGTTGTTCATTGCTTTGTTGTAATTCAGCGTTTTTTAATTTGAGTTCATTTGTTGCAGTACCAATTAAAAGCCCAGTAATTGAGTTTGCTAAGATAAATAACTGACTTATATAAGTATTCGTTGCATCTTGTTGGATGCCTGCTTGTACAACAATTAGACTATTGCTGAGTAAAGCACTCAAAATAGCACCTGTTGTAGCAAACTTATAAGAAAACCAAAGAATAGGCAGTAAAGAGAACAAGCGTAGCAGAGAATATAGGTCAGGCCTATGTATATAGGCTGCAAGGTAAACTATGGTCAGGGCTAACAGCGCAATTACGAGTAAATAGTTGTTTAGCGTAATTTTATGTTTATAGCCTGCCTTAATACTTAGCAATATTGGCGCAACGAGTAGTGTCCCCGTTAAATCACCTAGGGTCATATTGAGTTGGTATTGTAATAACTGCTTACCAGCTAACCATGTAGTGAACTCAAAAGCACTAGCAAACAAAAACCACTTGATAGCGGCTGTTGAAGTAGCCAACAAAACGATTGAGATAACGCCGGTATTAGCATCGATCTTGGGTGGCCAACGACTTTCTTTAAAGCAGTGTACTATTATCATGTAGGTAGCTTCTTGCCAAAAGCCATGTAATAAATCGAAGTGCCAAGCATCGTTATAAAACATGCCGATATAAGCAGCATAAAGCTTTGAGCTAAACCAAAGAATTGGCCAAAACCTAATTGGGAAGATAATAAAAAAAGCGAGCTTAACTCCCGCAGGCAAGAATATGGCGCTACTTTGCGCCACCGTTTCTAAATGATTACTTACCCAAGAAGAAAAGCATAAGGTAACAAAGTAAATAACAGCGACTAGAGCTTGTTTTGTAAACTCAGCAAAAGCTTGGTTTACAGATACATTCACGAAAGGAAAATTATGCCAGTTCATCAAGCGCAATGAGTCCATTATCTATTGCAATTTTGAGTAAATCGAACGAGTTAGATACTTTTAGTTTTTGGTAAATATTAGCCTTATGCACATGAGCAGTTTTAGGCATCATGTCTAACTGTTGCGCCACTTGTTTTGCGTTAAGCCCTTTTGCAAATAGAGGTAAAGCTTCCTTTTCTCTTGGTGTTAGTAAAGCGAGTTTATTAGAAGGGTCTTTATAGTTAAACTTCACATCTTCACTTATATACCTGCCGCCCTTAATTACAGAATTGACAGCGTCGATTAAGGCTTCTGATGCTGAACGTTTAGAGACGTAACCTTGCGCGCCCAAGCTAAGAGCGTTGCTTACATAAGGCTCGTAGTCATACATGGAGGCAACAATTGTTTTAATTTCAGGGTAGTAACTATTTAAGTAGCTTAAAAATGCTAGGCCAGTTTCTCCTTCATGCATTGAAATATCAACTATAAAAATATCAGGTTGTTCAATTTCAACGGCAAGTTTAGCTTCGCTAACCGTGCAGGTTTCAATAATTACCTGCCACTCCTGTTGTAGTTCTAGTAACTTTTTAAAGCTATCCCTTACTAGTTGGTGATCTTCAATAATACCAATACGCATGTTTCCCTCCATCAAATTTGATTATATCTCTAATTCAAATGGTTATGTCTAGGAATAATTCTTAGAATTTTGTGCGAACTACATCTTCTTTGTTGCTTACTCAATGAGTTTCAGAAACTTGTATGAATCGCTGTATTTTTGATCTTGGACAAGGTTGCGACATTGACTCTGTATGTTAGGGTGATACATTGAAATTGAACTGAAATTCTAGCCAAAGGAGTTGCCCATGTTAGGTGAGAAACACTCGTTATTGAATGAATTCCCTGAGTTTAATGAACTAATCCACAGCCTTGCAAAACACGATGCTCATTTCAAGAAAACCATGCAGCGTTATGATGATATGGATAAAGAAATTCGTGAGCTTGAATTGCAAAACTCGCCGATTGAAGATGCGGATATGCATGAAAAAAAGCAGCAACGCGCCGTGCTTAAAGATGAACTTTATGACTTTTTAAAAGCCAATGCTTAATAATTGAATCGAAGCTAATGCTCCTGCTTACTGCATTCTTACGGTAGGAGCTTTTTCTCCCCTCTATTTTTACTCTCCAATTGTATTTAATCGCAATATGTCTTGAGTCAATCAAGGTTATGGTAGTCTTAGCGCGATTTTTTAAGGCAACAATGGAATAGTGCTTTGCACTGACTGGGATTAACATGATTAAAAAAAATATTATTACTACTTCATTAGCACTCATGGGTGTTGTCGCTGTCGGTAGCGCGCACGCTGATGAAGGGCAGTGGCAACCGCATCAATTAAAACAATTACAAAGCGAGTTTGACCGCGTTGGTATTGAATTACCGGCATCACAAGTGGCAGATCTTAACCAATACCCACTCAATGCAGTGGTTGGTTTAGGCTATTGCTCTGCGTCATTTGTGTCACCAAAAGGCTTAGCGGTAACTAATCATCACTGTGCTTATGGCGCGATTCAAAATAACAGCACACCAGAAAACAACTTAATTGAAAAAGGTTTTTTAGCAGCTGATTTATCAAAAGAGCTACCTGCAGGCCCGCAAGAGCGTTTGTATGTAACTGAACAAGTGGATGATGTTACTGAGCGCGTACTGGGTAACTTACCTGCAGAACTACACGGCAAAGCGCGTTATGAAGCAATTCAAGCAAATCGCAAAGCTTTGATCAGCGAGTGTGAGTCAGATCCTAACTACCGTTGTACCGTGCGTGATTTTCACCATGGCTTAGAGTACTTCATGATCAAACAACTGATGATCAAAGATGTGCGCTTAGTGTATGCTCCAGCAGAAGCGCTGGGTAACTTTGGTGGCGACATTGATAACTTTGAATACCCACGTCACACGGCGGATTTTACCTTTGTACGTGGTTACGTTGGTAAAGATGGTAAGCCTGCAGATTACAGCGAAGATAACGTACCTTATGAGCCAAAGTCGTTCTTAAAAGTGAATGCGAGCGGCGTAAGCTTAGGTGATGGTGTGCTGGTGGCCGGTTACCCGGGTCGAACTAGCCGCTATAAGCTTGCAGACGAAGTAAATTATTCTGCGAGTTGGTATTACCCAACATTGCTTAATACTTATAACATGACCCTAGACGTAATCGCCAAGCAGAGCGAAGGCGATGAGCAAGCACAAGTTAAATATGCCTCTCGTGTAAAAAGCACTAACAACCGTTTAAAGAAACTGGAAGGCTTACAAGATGGCTTTAAAGTAACGGATATTCCGGGTATTAAAGCTGCGCAAGAGCAAGAGTACCTCGCTTGGTTTGCACAAAGTGCAGAACGTAAAGCATACGCAGATTCATATCACGCATTAAAGTCATTATTAGTTGAAGCACATGCACAGCAACAAAGCCATTTTTACTTTGATTATGCAAAACGCGCAGACTTACTAAGCACGGCAATTCGTTTATATCGTTTAGCTAAAGAAAGTGAAAAACCAAATGCAGAGCGCGAAATGGGTTATCAAGAGCGCGATCTTCCTATGCTTAAAGCGCGTTTAGAGCGTATACAAAAACAGTTTACGCCTGAAGTCGATAAAGCCTTATGGTTAAGCTACTTAGGTAACTATTTAGCGCAAGATAAAGCAGCGCAAGTTGCGGCATTAAACGACGGCTTAGGTATTACAGATACCACAACACAAGCTGAACTTGATGCGATTATTGCTTCTTTTTATGCTAATACAGAGCTTACAGATGTAGAAGCACGTGTTAACTGGATTGGTAAATCTGTCGCAGAGTTTGAAGCATCAAACGACCCATTCATAAGGTTAGCTGTTGCTCTATACGATACCAACATGGCACAAGAAGCTGACGAAAAAGAAATGGCGGGTCGTTTAGCAGAAATTCGCCCGCAGTATATGCAAGCCGTGATCGCTTTCAATAATGCTAAAGGTAAGCCAGTTTACCCAGATGCAAATGGCACATTACGCGTAAGCTACGCACAAGTTGATGGTTACCCAGCGGCAGATGCTGTGTATAAAACGCCATTTACATCACTACGTGGTTTAGTGGCTAAACACACAGGTGAAAAACCATTTGTTGTTACCGATAAAGTACTTGAAGCATACAAAAAGCAAGCATTTGGCGCGTATTACCGTGGTGACTTAGGTCTACCAGGCGTAAGTTGTAGCTTATTCAGCTTTGGTTGTGAATCACAAGCGGCTAAACCTCTTGAAGTTAACTCAGTACCAGTCAACTTTTTAAGTAGCGCTGATACCACAGGGGGTAACTCAGGTTCGCCAGTCATGAATGGTAAAGGTGAATTAGTGGGTCTTAATTTTGACTCGACTTATGAATCAATCACCAAAGATTGGTACTTTAACGCCAAAATCACCCGTGCTATTCACGTTGATATTCGATACATGCTTTGGTTAATGGAAGAAGTTGATAACGCAGGTTACCTACTTGATGAAATGACCTTAGTTAAATAGCCTTGCTATTTTGAAAATAACCGCAGCAATTGCTGCGGTTTTTTTATGTCTTTAATTTTTGCCAATCTAACGTTTTTAATTTGTTTATTTTCAATACTTTTGTAATGTACAAAGCAGATACTTTTACTTGGGAAAAATAATGAGCGCCAAACAAATAATAAAAGCCATTTCAGTGAGTGTTGTGGCAATAACGGCAAGCTTTAATGCCAGTGCAGCGAATACCGAAGCAATGTGGCCGGGCACGGCTTATAATCAGCAAATACCAACATTTAAACAAGTACTTGGATACGATGTAGGTGAGCGCATTACCAATTACAACGATATGCGTCGTTATTTAAGCGCCCTTGAACAAGCTGCGCCAGATCGTATTAAAGTGTTTAAGTACGCAAACAGCTGGGAAGGTCGTGAACTGGTTTATGCGGTGGTTGGCACAGCGAAGCATATTCGCTCATTAGAAACCCTCGCTAATAATACCCAAGCCTTGGCTGATCCGCGTATCACCTCTGAAAAAGAAGCTAAGTCGCTAATTAAAAATTTACCGACGTCTGTGTGGCTTCAGTATGCCGTGCACGGTAATGAAATTAGCTCAACCGATGCTGCACTATTCACTGCATATCACTTACTAGCAGCCCCGAATGATGCCGTTAACAGCAAAATTTTAGACAACACCGTGGTGTTTATCGACCCATTGCAAAACCCTGATGGCCGTGAGCGCTTTGTTACTCGTTATTATGCGACCGTGGGCCTTGAGCACAGTGCAGATAGGTTAAGTGCAGAGCATAATGAGCCGTGGCCAAGAGGCCGAACAAATCATTATTTGTTTGATATGAATCGTGATTGGTTAGCGCTTACTCAGCCTGAAAGTAAAGGCAGAGTGGCTGCAATCAATAAATATAAACCGCAAGTAGTGGTTGATATTCATGAAATGGGCGGCGACCAATCTTACTACTTTGCACCGGCTGCTCAGCCATTTAATCCGCATATGACGAAAACCCAAATCGCCAACATGGATGCGATTGGGCAAAATCATGCGAAATATTTTGATGAGTTTGGCTTTGATTACTTTACCCGTGAAATTTTTGATGCCTTTTACCCAGGCTACGGTGATAGCTGGCCTGTTTTTTATGGTGCATCAGCATCAACTTACGAAGTAGGCTCTGCGCGTGGCCATGTTTTTGAGAAAAACACCGGTGAACTACTCACCTATTTTAATACTGTAAAGCGTCAGTTTGTGGCCTCAATTTCGACTGCCGAAGGGGCTGCCAATCAACGTGAAAAACTACTAGGTGACTTTTATCAATATCAAGTTGATGCGATTGATTCGGGTAAAGATAGCAAAGAGCGTGTTTATATCTTACCTAAACAAAGTAACCGTGAAGGCGCTCATAGACTCGCAACCTTAATGGCTGAACATGGTGTTGAAGTTAAACAAGCAACTGAAGACTTCAAAGCCTGTGGCGTTAAGTACAAAGCAGGCAGCTATTTTATTGATACTGCACAGCCACGCGGGGTATTTGTACGTACCACCTTTACTGACCAAGTAGATATGGCAGAGGCTTTTGTAAAAGAGCAAGAAAGACGCCGTGCTCGTAACCTAGGTGATGAAATTTACGATGTCACAGGTTGGTCACTGCCGATGATGTTTAATGTTGATAGCGATAGTTGTGGTCGCGCAGTTAGCGCAGATAGTAAAGCGGTTCAGGCCGACGACACATTGCTTGGTAAAGTGAATAATCCAGAAGCCTCAGTGGCTTATATTGTTGCATGGGGTGATACGGCCGCAGCACGCTTTTTAACAGCAGCACTGCAAGCTGGCATTAAACTGAAAAGTGCTGACCAAGCATTTGTATTAGGTGATAAAACTAACTACCCAGCGGGTAGCTTAGTAATCGAAAAGCGCCTAAACGATAGAGACTTACTGACTAAAATTAGCCAAATTGCCGAGCAAACTGGTGCAATAGTTGATGGTGTTGATTCAAGTTGGGTGATTGAAGGCCCAAGCTTTGGTAGTAACAAAACAGTGCCTATGGTAGCACCAAAAGTGGCGATTGCATGGGATGCAGCCACTCGAGAGCTAAGCGCCGGTAACACTCGTTTTGTTATCGAAAGACAGCTTGGCTACCCGGTGACAGCTATTCGCACACCCATGCTTGCATGGGCTGATTTAAGTGATTACCAAGTGCTTATTTTACCAGAAGGTAATTACGAGCAAGCACTCGGTAAATCGGGCGCGGCTAATTTAAAAAGCTGGGTTGAAGCAGGTGGCGTGTTGATTGCCCTCGGTAATGCTAACCGTTTTACCACCAACGCTGATTACGGTTTGTTAGATGTTAAACGCGAGCAAGCTTACCGAGAAGATAAAGCCGACAGCAGCGATGATAAAAGCAGTAAAGTGGCAGGGCAGTTATTCGCTTCTCGCGATGATTTAAAAGCAGCGAGCATTGAGCCACATACATCGCCAGACTATGTAGCCGGTGTACTTGCTAATGTTGAAGTAGACCAAGAGCACTGGTTAACCGCTGGGGTTGATAAAGACCTTGTTGCGGTAGCTTACGGTAATGATATTTACACGCCTATAAAACTGAACTCAGGTAAAAACCTAGCGTGGTTTACAGGTAAAGATGATGTGCTAGCAAGTGGTTATCTGTGGCAGCAAAATAAAGCACAGCTTGCGTATAAGCCATTGCTTGTTCATCAACCGCAAGGCAAAGGCATGGTAATAGGCTTTACACAATCACCAACCTACCGCGCCTACCTTGAGGGCATGAATGTACTTTTAGCTAACACGATTTTCCGCGCTGCAGCACATGCTCAGTAAGCTAAAGGCCTAATTAAAAAGCCCGCTGACGTTGCGGGCTTTTTTGTGGGTAAAGTTTTATAGAGTAAAGCTCTAAAGGGAGTGAACAATGAAATAAAAAAGCCCGCAGGGCAAAGGGCGGGCTTTTAGTTTTTCAGGAGAGAAAGTGTTAAGACACAATTCCTAGAGGCTTACCTGTTTGCCAAGCGCCACGGGTAAAGTCTGGAATTGTTTTACTGTTACTTCTATCTGCAACCGATGCCATACTTTGCGGGAAGATTGATGACCATGCTGCGGCATCGTATACATCTTGATCGAGTGGCTCATTATTGCGTAAGCAGTAGATCATGCGCCAAAGCATAATGAAGTCCATACCGCCGTGGCCACCGTTACGTACTGCTTCTTCACCCATGCGTTTCCACAGTGGATGATCAAACTCAGCACGCCATTTTTCCATATCTTGATCCCAGCTATGGAAGTTTTGCATATGTGGCTTACGACCCTGTGAACCTGCTTTCTCCCAGGCAGCGAGCTCTGCTTCATATTGCTGTTGGTAAATTTTCGCGATAGCTGGTGGCACATCTTCAAGAGCAATACGATTAGGGAATCCTGCAAATGTGCCATTAGTACCTTGAATTAGGTTATGGCGGCTGTACGGGCGAGGGCTTGTGGTGTCGTGCTGAACCATAATGCTACGACCTTTCACTGTTTTAATAATGCTGGTGTTCATGTCGCCAGCAGTAAATTTTAGTGAACGACGCTCGTGGCCTGCAGGGAATTCACGTTCTGCATAGGCGGCGCGGCCAAGCGCAGGTGAGCTGACTGAAGTAACAAAGTCAAAGCGGTCACCACGGTTGATGTTCATATACTGAGAAACCGGGCCTAAACCATGGGTTGGGTATAAGTTACCGTTTACTTTGGTATGCCAATAAGTACGCCATGAGCCTGTGCTGCGGTCAATTTCTTTCATTTGCCAACGCAAGTCATGAATATAAGCTGCTTCACCATGCAATAACTCACCAAATACGCCTTTACGAACCATGTTTAAAACCATTAACTCGTCACGGCCGTAGTTAACGTTTTCCATCATCATGCAGTTCTTTTGCGTGCGCTCTGCGGTGTTTACTAATTGCCAACACTCTTCCATGGTGGTTGCTGCAGGTACTTCAACAAAGGCATGTTTTCCACTTTCCATGGTCTCAACACTCATCGGTGTGTGCCATTTCCAAGGCGTTGAAATGATCACAATGTCGATGTCATCACGAGCGAGCATGTCTAAATAGGCTTTATCTGAACCCGTATAAGCAGTTGGTTTAGGTAAGCCTTTTTCAATGACATAATTAACAGACTTATCTAGCATTAGCTTATCTGTGTCGCAAATAGCTTTGATTTCAACACCTTCAATATGGCAAAGATGTTTCACATGGCCGCTACCACGTTGACCAACCCCAATAAAACCAACACGCACCACATCCATTGCAGGCACAGCTAAGCCCATTACGCTTTTACCTTGCGCTGCAAGAGGTGTGCTTTGATTATCACCTTGTTGGCTTTTCGCACAGCCAGTCACGACTGTCGCGGCGGTAATGGCTGCGGCAGATTTTAAAAAACTACGTCTATCTATTGTCATAACGATACCTAAATCACTGAGATTATTTTAATAGTGGGTTTCAGTTGTTTCTGTTATATCGCAACTAAAAGTTAATTACAATTAAATGCTTTCAAAATCTTTCAAATTGGTGGCTGCATTACCCTTAATGCCTTTTTATGGTTTTTTAGGTCAAATTTTAGTTTTAATATGAACTTTCGTTACCTTTCATTTTGTTGCGTGGTGTTTCGCTGTGTGCTACTGTAATTTCAAATCATATATCTAACCTTTGATGTAAGCTGCTTGGAGAGAACCATGAATGCATTAAAAACGATTATTAATAACAATCGAGTAGGGCAAGCGCAGGGAATTTATTCTGTATGCTGCGCGCATCCACTCGTTATCGAAGCAGCGATGTTGCAAGCTCTTAATGATGACACTGAAATTTTAATTGAAGCTACGGCAAACCAAGTTAATCAGTTTGGTGGCTACACGGGTATGAAGCCTCATGACTTTGTTGAATTTGTTTATGCAATAGCCGAAAAAGTGGGTTTAGATACCCAGCGCATTATTTTAGGTGGTGATCACCTAGGTCCTGTATGTTGGGTGAATGAGCCTGCAGAGGTTGCGATGGTAAAAGCTGTTGAACTTGTTAAAGCCTATGCGAGTGCGGGTTTTAAAAAAATTCATCTAGATGCCAGCATGCCATGCGCTGACGATGGAGAACGTTTAGCTGATGCAGAAATTGCCAAGCGTGCAGCATTGATGTGCCAAGCTGCCGAGTCGGTCTCAAAAGATAACGATATTCTTTATGTGGTTGGTACTGAAGTTCCCCCTCCGGGTGGGGCAACAGAAGAGCATGAAATTATTGAGGTATCCCATGTTGAAGGGGTACAGCAAACAATCGAATTACATCAGGCAGCATTTGCTAGCTTAAACATAAGTGACGTGTGGTCGCGTGTTATTGCTGTTGTTGTGCAGCCGGGGGTTGAGTTTGATAATCATCAAGTTTTTAATTACCAACGTAATGAAGCGCAAAAACTGAAAGAGTTTATCACTACTGTCGATAATCTTGTGTATGAAGCTCACTCTACTGATTACCAGCCAGATCATTGCTATCGCGAGTTAGTACAAGATCACTTTGCCATATTAAAAGTGGGGCCACAGCTTACCTATGCACTACGCGAAGGTTTATTTGCTTTAACTTATATTGAAGATCAGTTAGTTGAACCTGCTAAGCGTTCTAATTTACGTGATGTCTGTGAGCGCATCATGCTAGAAAAACCACATTATTGGAATAAGTTTTACCCATCGCAGGGTGCTGAAGCTAAGCTGTTTAGGGCTTATAGTTATAGCGATCGCATCCGTTATTACTGGCCTGAAGATGAGATAAAACAAACAGTAGAAACGCTGTTTGAGAACTTAGAAGGGCAAATTATTCCACAGACCTTACTTAGCCAATTTATGCCAATGCAGTACAAAGCATTAACTAAGGGCCAAATTAACTCATCACCGCGTGAGTTAGTACTTAACAAAATAATGGAAGTGACGAATAGCTATTCGCTTGCTTGTAATCAATAAGTGGTGTTGAGAGAGAATTTAATATGACACAGTTTTTATCCTTAAACGAAACAGAACTTAAGCAACAGAACGCTTATTGGACCGCAAGAGAAATCACACAACAACCCAAATCATGGTGTAATACGGCAACAGTGATTGATAACAAGCGAGCTGAGATTAATGATTTTTTAGCGCCGATTTTAGCACTTAATAACTTAAAAGTTGTTTTAACAGGCGCTGGTACATCAGCTTATGTGGGCGAGGCTTTAACACCTCATTTAACTGCGAAAACCGATTTGGACGTATGTGCTGTCAGCACCACTGATATTGTCTCAAACCCATATGGTTTTTTACAAAAGGGCACGCCAACCTTACTTATTTCTTATGCGCGCTCTGGAAATAGCCCTGAAAGTGTCGCAGCGGTCGATATTGCAGAGCAAGTCGTTGATGAATGTTATCACTTGGTTATTACCTGTAATGAAAACGGTGAGTTAGCTAAAAGCGCATCAGTTAAAAGCAATAGCTTAAGTGTGATAATGCCAAAAGAAACACTTGATGAGAGCTTTGCAATGACAAGTAGCTTTACCTCAATGCTGATTTCAACACTGTGTATTTTTACTCCCGATAGCGTTCAATTAGAAAAAGTTGTGGCGCATACTAATCAGCTACTCGATACGCAAATTGATGACATTAAGCGTTTTGCACTAAGTAACGTTGAGCGCTTAGTATTTTTAGGAGCCGGGTCTTTACTTGGCTACGCCAAAGAAGCTGCATTAAAGTGTTTAGAGTTAACAAATGGTGAATTAATTAGTTATTTTGAAACGCCTTTGGGTTTTAGGCATGGCCCGAAAACCATTATTAATACCAAAACTGCCGTACTATTGATGTCATCTGGAAATCTATACAGCAGTTTATATGACACTGATTTATATAATGAATTAGTCAATGAACAGCAATGCCTGCGCATAGAAAAATTATCGGTAGGTACAAAGCAGCAACCGCTGGATGATGTGTGGCAAGGTCTGTATTATATTGTTTATTGTCAGATTTTTGCATTTTTTAAATCAATCTCACTCGGTTTAACACCTGACAATCCTTGCCCAACGGGCGAAGTTAACCGTGTTGTACAAGGGGTAACTATTTACCCGTTAACTTCTTGTTAGAAAGTGTTAGGTAGAGTATGGCTGTTTATGGACTCGATATTGGTGGAACAAAAATAGAAACCGCCATTTTTAATAATAATTTAGAGCAACAGCAGAGTTGGCGTATTACTACGCCAACTGATGATTATCAGCAATTTTTGCAGGCAATATATCAGCAGGTGCTAAAGGCCGATGAATTAACAAGTAGCCAAGGTGCTGTGGGGATCGGTATGCCAGGTATCATTAATGAGGCTGGCAAAGTGTTATCTGCCAATGTGCCTTGTGCCACAGGTAAGGTGATTGCCGACGACCTACAAGCATTATTAAAGCGCCCTGTTGCGATATTAAATGACACCCGATGTTTTGCTTTATCAGAAGCAAATGGCGGAGCTGGTGAAGGTTATAGCCGAGTATTTGGTGCCATTGTTGGTACGGGGGCTGCGGGTGGTATGTGTATTGATGGCACTTTGTTTAACCAAGGTTTAGGTATGTCGGGAGAATATGGTCATTTACCACTTTCTGCGTATCTGCAACAAAAATATCAGCTGCCCGTTTTAAAATGCGGCTGTGGTTTAAATGGCTGTGTAGAAAGCTATATTGCAGGGCCCGGTGTACAAACTCTGTATCAACATATTACGCAATCCCCTAAATCAGCGATTGAATGGGCAAACGATATTAAGCTAGGTGATGAGCAAGCCTTAAAGGTGCTCGCTTGTTACTTAGATATT
Organism: Pseudoalteromonas sp. PAST1; assembly: GCF_021532515.1. Lineage (NCBI taxonomy): Bacteria > Pseudomonadati > Pseudomonadota > Gammaproteobacteria > Alteromonadales > Pseudoalteromonadaceae > Pseudoalteromonas > Pseudoalteromonas sp. PAST1. Next base: position 73,958 of record NZ_JAKGBH010000009.1, read on the forward strand.
CTTGGCGAAACCTTTGCTGCTATTAGTAAAAGTTTGCACCCAGAAGTTATCGTACTTGGCGGGGGGTTGTCGCTCATTGATGCAATAGTAGAAAAGCTCCCTGATGCGATTCAAACTCATTTATTTTCAGGTTTTGCCGTGCCCGACGTGAAGCGTGCAAAGTTTGGTGATTCTAGCGGCGTAAGAGGCGCTGCAATAATAGGAAGTGTTCATGCTAATTCCAACGCATCTTAATCGCTATTATTTAAAGGCCGCAAAAGTGGTGACTGCTGAGACGGTTTTACTCGATCATGCGGTCTTGGTCGAGCAAGGTAAAATTAGTGCTATTACCACGCAAATTGAGCCAGAGATTAAAGTAATAGATTTAGGTGAGCATAGCTTATTTCCAGGCTTTATCGATTTGCATATTCATGGTCGTGAAGGCTGCGATATTATGGACGGCACACCAGAATCGTTAGAGACTATTTCTCGGTCTTTAGCAAAGCATGGCGTAACGGGGTTTGTTGGCACAACGGTGACTGCAGACTGGGACGTCTCAATTCAAGCTTATAAAAATATGGCGAGTGCCTATCAAAAAGGCTTGGCTGGAGCGCAGTTGCTAGGGGCTTATAACGAAGGTTTATTCTTTGCAGAAGCGCATAAAGGCGCGCATAACGAGTCATTTTTTTTAGAGCTTACTAAACAGCGATTTGATGAAATTTATGCCGCATGTGAAGGTTGCTTAAGCTCATTTGCGTTAGCGCCAGAACTACTTAAATCCCCCGACATGATCCGCTATATCACCGATAAAGGTGTGCGTGTGATGCTGGGTCATACAGATGCTAATTTTGAGCAAACAACACAAGCTCTTGCCCATGGAGCCTGCGGTGGTGTGCATATTTTTAATGGTATGCGCGGTATTCATCATCGAGATCCTGGTTGTACGGGGGCACTGTTGATGGACAGCGATGCCATGGTTGAGCTTATTCCTGATGGTATTCATTTGCACCCGAGCATCATGAACATGGTTTACCGTTTAAAAGGGGCTGATAAAATTGCTCTGATCACAGACTGCGTAAGCGCCGGAGGCTTACAAGATGGTCGCTACCGCTTAGGTGAGCTTCCTATTGTGGTTGAGCAAGGTGTTGCACGAACTGAGAGCGGCTCTTTAGCGGGCAGTACATTAACCATGGAAGTTGGCGTTGAACGCTTTTATAACCTAACCGATGCAAGCCTAGTTGAAGCAACTAAAATGGCCAGTTTAGTACCTGCTGAGTTTTTAAATAAAGCGGAGCAAATAGGCAGTATTGCGGTAGGTAAACAGGCTAATTTTGCCCTGCTCGATAAAGACTTTTCTGTTCAAGCAACGATCTGTGCGGGTAAGCAAATCTTTTAAAAGTTAAGTGAGAATGCAGGCAAAAGTATTCGATGCCATTGTTATTGGCAGTGGCATTACTGGCGGCTGGGCTGCTAAAGAACTGACCGAAAAAGGACTCAATGTACTGCTACTAGAACGTGGCAGACAGGTTGTGCACGGTACAGACTATATCACTGCGTTTAAAGAAGATTGGCAACTGCCTTTTCGCGACAGGCCCAGCCTTCTAGAAAAGCAGAATCAAGCTAAACAAGCACGCACTGGCTATGCCACCAAACAATCAATAAAACACTGGTTTGTGAATGATTTGCAGCACCCTTATCAAGAATCGCAACGTTTTGATTGGATCCGAGGATATCATCTTGGTGGGCGCTCATTAACTTGGGGGCGGCAATGCTTGCGCCTCAGTGATATAGATTTTGCAGCCAACAAACAAGATGGTCACGGCGTTGATTGGCCTGTGCGCTATCAAGATATTGCGCCTTGGTACGATAAAGTCGAAGCCTACATCGGGGTTATTGGCGAAGCGCTGAACTTACCTCAGCTACCAGATGGACCTTACTTGCCTCCTTTTGCGCTTAATGCCGTAGAGCAGCAGCTTAAACAAAGTTTATTAACTCACTACACTAATCGTCACCTCACCATCGGGCGAGTTGCACATTTAACCAAGGCAAAGCCTGAGCAAGGTCGTGCCCCATGCAGCAAGCGCAACCGCTGTATGCGAGGCTGCCCAGCAGGGAGTTATTTTAGTAGTTTAGCCTCGACCTTACCTGCAGCGATGCGTACTGGGCGACTCACTATCCAGACTCACTCCATTGCCAAAGAGATTATTTACAATCCAGATAGCGGACTAGCTACGGGCGTGAAAGTAATTGATGCTGAATCTAAAAAGGAGCGTATCGCGCAAGCGAAGATTATTTTTTGCTGTGCATCAACGGTGGCAACAACAGCCTTGTTATTAAATTCAACTTCTGCACGTTTTCCTAATGGCTTAGGGAACGATAGTGGAGAGCTTGGTCATAACCTCATGGATCACCATTTTAGGGTTGGCGCCACTGGCGAGCCTAGGGGCTTTGCTGATGACTTTAATGATGGCGACAGACCCGTTGGCTTTCATATTCCGCGTTTTCGAAATCTTAATGATGCCGAGCAGCATAGCTTTATTCGCGGCTATGGCTATCAAGGATACGCAACACGCAAAGATTGGCGACGGGGCTTTAAAGAACTTAGCTTTGGTAAGGCTTTTCGAGAAGGGCTTGCCAAACCTGGGCCTTGGCAAGTTGCATTAATAGGCTTTGGTGAATGCCTGCCTTATCATCGTAATAAAATGAGCTTAGATCCGGTATTAAAAGATCAATGGGGATTACCTTTAGTTAATTTTGATTGCCAATTTGCTGAAAACGAGCAACGCATGCGCGAGGATATGAAAACGCAAGCCGTCGAGATGCTAAGCAAAGCAGGTTATCAAAATGTACAAGCATACGATAAAGGCTCAGCGCCGGGGCAAGCCATCCACGAAATGGGAACTGCGCGTATGGGGCATGATGCTACAACCTCAGTGCTTAATCGTTACAACCAAATTCATAGTGTGCGAAACGTCTATGTCACTGATGGCTCGTTTATGTGCTCGTCGGGTTATCAGAACCCTTCGTTAACCTATATGGCATTTACTGCAAGAGCCGCGGATCACGCTGTACGGCATTATCAAAACGGGGTGTTTTATGGCTGATCTACAAAGGCGAAATGCGATTAAATATTTAGCTGCATTATTCGGTGCGGCTATTACGCCAGTGGCTGCGACTCAGTTATTTGATAAAACGGATGGCAATCATTTTGAGGTGCTTAAAGCAGCGGCGCATCGGGATGTGGTCACGCAAATGCAGGCTGTTATTTTAGAGCTAGAGCCAAATGAGCAGCTGTATTTTAATTTAGTCGCTTTCACAGATTTAATGCTAGCAAATACACTAACTCTGACTGAACGTACGGCATGTGTAAAAGGCGCTGAGCTGATTGCAGAAGGTGTTCTTTCATCGTCGCAATTAGCAAATAAACTCACAAGTTTATTTACTATCTCTTCGCAGCAGCAACAGCGCATAATAGCGCAGCAAGCCTTACCTTTTTCAGAAGTGAGCCTTGATAAGCGTGACGAGTATTTAATTTATAAGTGTATTTTTGCCGTGCGTGAATTTTTGCTACTGGGCTATTTCACATCAGAAAAATTGCAGGCTAGTTAAAAATTAAAATAACTAAGCCTGCCTATCTCGTTACTTTCGCCAACTTGTTAGTTTGTGACCAATTAGTGCGTAATAAAGAATAAACGCATAGCAAGGGATCAACAGATAGTAAGCTTGTTGTGCATTGCCTGTATATTCTGCAAATACACCGTATACCAAAGGCAATAGAGCGCCACCAGAAATCCCCATAATCAGTAATGCCGCGCCGGTTTGAGTTTTATCGCCGAGATTTGCAAGGGCCATAGGCCAAATGGTCGGCCAAACTAGCGCATTCGATAAGCCAAGTAATGCAACAAATAACACGGTATCTGGAAAACTGTTACCAGCAAGCCAAAAGAGCACTACGTTTGCAATCGCAGTTTGTTGCGGATCAATCAAAATGATGCCAAGTGAAAACACACAACCACTTAACGCGGAAAATATCAGCGCCTGTTGCTGACTAAAAAAACGAGGAATTAACACGATACCTAACACATAACCTAGCACCATAAAGCCCATGGTGTAAGAGGTGAGTTCAGCGAACTGTAATACCCCTTGTTCTTTGCCGTAAAGGCCAATGGTGTCGCCGGCAATGACTTCTGCACCTATGTAAAAGAATAGGGCGATTACACCTAAAACTAAGTGTGGGAATTGCAGTACTGATTTACTCTCGCTGTTGTTGCTAGTTTTTGGTTGCTCAATATCAGGTAATGGAGCCAGCATAATCAACGCAGCTAATATCGCTAACGCAATTGCCATTACAAAGTAAGGCGTTATTAAACGATTAGCCAATTCTTGCAACTGTAATTGCTTTTGAATGCTGTTCAAGTGGGCGAGAGCTTCAGGGCTAAAGCTGGCAATGTCGCTAAATACAATCGCAGAGAAGAGCAATGGAGCAACCACACCTGCGCTCTTATTGAGAATACCCATGATGCTAATGCGTACGGCTGCCGTGTCTTTAGAACCAATTAGCACGATGTAAGGATTCGCAGCGGTTTGTAATAAGGTGAGGCCGCTTCCTAAAGTAAATAAGGCAACCAAAAATAACCAATAAGCCTGAATTTGTGCGGCAGGAATAAACAACAACGCGCCAAATGCCATGGTGCCTAAACCAAATGACATACCATGCTTATAACTAAATAATTTCAATATCTTAGCGCTCGGCAGTGCCATGACGGTATAGGCGATATAAAACACCAATGTCACCATGTAAGCTTCAATATGGTTGAGATCACAGACCATTTGTAGAAATGGAATCAAAGATCCATTGAGCCAAGTTATAAAGCCAAATAAGAAAAACAAACCACCTATGATCAACATAGGTAGTAATTGTGTACGGTTGGTGTGTTCTGTTTGCTCTAATAGTGAGCTTTGTGTTGTCATTTTTGTCACCAATAAGTTAACGGTAGATTAATAATAAAACATTTTTCGTAAGTTTTGAAAGTTTTATTTTATTTCGAAACTAAGCTTGGCTTTGAAACTGTAAATTGTGTAATATTGAACTACGAATTTGAAAGCAGCTATATAAACAACAGGCCAGCTATGCTAACCACAATAGAAAGAAGACAAAAAATCGTTCTGATGACCGAGGAAAATGGCAAAGTAAATGTTAAAGATCTTGCGAAAACTTTTGATATTTCTGAGGTTAGTATTCGCCATGATCTTAACGAACTGGGCAAGCGTGGTCTGGTTGTTCGTTCTCGCGGCGGCGCAATTGCTTGTGATAAATTGGTCAAAGAGTTATCAGTTAAAGATAAGCATAACGAAAATTATGCTGTGAAAGTTCTACTGGCAAAAGCTGTTGCAAATTTAGTTGATGATGGCGATTCACTAATTATTGATTCGGGCACCACAACCGAAGAAGTCGCGAAAGCATTGACCAACAAACAAGACTTAACCGTGATGACAAACGGCCTCAATATCGCACATGTACTGGCTGATATAGACGATGCCAATGTATTTATGCTGGGTGGGCAATTGCGCAAGAAATCAATGTCTTTTTACTCAAATGAAGTTGAACAAGCACTCAGTAAATATAATTTCAAAAAGGTTATTTTAGGAGTGGATGGCATAGATCCTGAAGCGGGGATCACCACCCATTATGAGCCTGAAGCAATGTTAAACCGAACAATGTGCACACGTGCAGATCAAGTGATTGCTGTAACTGATTCAAGTAAATTTGGTAAACGGGCTTTGTATAATGTATTACCACTAAAATCAATCGATGTGCTAGTAACCGATAAAAACATGCCAGCTGAATTTGTTGAGTCATTGGTTGCTTTGGGGATCGACGTAATCACTGTTTAGAGCTAGTAGCATACTGACAAATTACCTAAACCTTAAGGAGGTTATTATGGCAGGAATAAGTGTTTGGCAATTAGCTATTATTGCCGCAATTGTGGTGCTTTTATTTGGCACAAAAAAACTGTCACGGATCGGTGGTGACTTAGGGACATCAATTAAAGGGTTTAAACGTGCAATGCAAGATAAACCCAAAGACGAAGCCTGATAATCTTTGTCTCAAATAATATTATTACCTTGCTCTGGGTCGCGAGATTGATCTGCTTGCACACGGATATCATCGGCATCACTGCTAACATCATCAAGGCTGTGATCGTCGAGTGATTTTGCTGTTTTTGGATCAGCGCTTACGTTATTGTTTGGCTGTTCGGTATCGTTTTCGCTATTCAAAATAATTCGCTCGCGAGCATCATCCGGCATGCTTATTTGCTCCGCTAAATAAGTATTGACCAACTCTCGCATCAATTGTGAGGCCACTTTGATAGTACTGTGTTCGTTACTATTTACCCAAAAATAAATGGTTAGATTAAGAGTTGCTGAGCCTAATGAATCAATTAATACTTGGCTTGGCGGATCATTAATAACAGCAGGGTTTTGATTAACCACTTTCATTGCTAATTGTTGGGCATAGCGAATGTCATTATCGTAGCCAATGCCAACATTAAAGTGACCCCGCATTTTTGGGTTTGCGGTGAGATTTTTAATGACGTTTTTATAGACGGTCGCATTGGGAATTTGAATGTGATTGCCATCAAAATCAACCAAGGTGGTGGCGCGAGCCGTAACCTTTTTAACTACTCCTAAACGCCCATCTACTTCAATAACATCATCAATACGAAAAGGGCGCTGCACACTAAGTAGCATACTTGAGATAAAGTTTTCGGCAATATCACGAAAAGCAAAGCCTAAAATAAGCCCAACTAAGCCAGTGCCACTCATAATAGCCACAGCAAAGCTGGTTAGCCCTGCTAGACGTAAAAATAAGTAAACGCCAAACAAGATAATAATAATGCTAAAAAAGCGCCTAGTCACCACATGCAAAAGTTTGCTTTCGCTCACAAAGCCAAGCGGTTTTATTAATAGATAAGATAAAGGGCGGGCCAACAAGTAACAGATAATGATGGCCGCAATACCAAGTGTCAGTGCAGGTAACATTTGCCATGCAGTATGTAAAAACTGCGTAATTTGAAAGTTTAAGTCTTGCCAAGATAAGCTTTCAGAAACTGTTTGAGATGCTATGGAAATTGATGCTGTTAAAACGTTAGCTAGTTGATTTTCAGTAAGTAAATAATAACTCATTGCACCGCTCTATGGATCTTTAAGTTGCTTCAATAAGTTTAGTTCAATGCAATTCAGGCGCCATAATTACTGGCAAGTTGTTTGCAGCATTGTACTTTTCACAGTCATTCTTTGGGTCACTTATGGCGAATGGTAACCGCGGTTTTCAAGCTCGTTCACCGATGGAAATCCCAATTCGAGGTTGGTGGGATATCAGTAAACGGGTTTATCACAACCTATCACAAGACAATTTATCTTTTGTAGCAGCTGGCGTGGCATTTTATGCTCTTTTAGCTATTTTTCCTGCTCTGGCAGCTATTGTATCCGTATATGCCTATTTTGCTTCTCCCACAGATATCCATGATCAGTTAGATAAGGTGATTGCGATATTACCTGCAAGTAGTCGTGACATCATTTTGCTTCAAGTTAGCGATATCACTCAGCAGTCAAATAAGGTATTGAGTGCAAGTGCCATAGGTACCTTGCTATTAACTATTTGGAGTAGCAGTAAAGGCTGCCAAGCACTTATTACCGCCTGTAATATTACTTATCATCAGCGTAATAAGCGTCAGTTTTTTATGGCATTAGTGGTGCGTTTTTTATTTTCTCTGGGCGCTATTGTAGTTGCGCTGGTGGCATTATTGATCATTGGTATCTTACCGATTGTACTCAACTTAGTTGGTTTAACAGAGCTTATCGACTTAATGATTCAGCTCATTACTTGGCCATTGTTAGCCATTATTTTTAATCTCGCTTTAGCGTTTTTATATCGTTATGCGCCTCATCGAACTCCAGCTAAATGGCGCTGGATCACGCCGGGCTCAATGCTTGCTACGTTAATGTGGATCATCGCATCAATTGGTTTTTCATATTATGTATCTCAATTTGCTAGTTATAACGAAACCTATGGATCGCTAGGTGGTGTGGTGATCATGTTGATGTGGCTTTATATCAGCGCATATATCATCATTTTTGGTGCGGCTATCAATGCTAGTACAGAGCAGCAAACTCTAGTTGATAGCACTATTGGGCCAGAAAAAGCTGTAGGGAAACGCGGCGCGATCGTGGCCGATAGATTGACAATTAAACAACGAGAAAATGAGCAATAAGACGCAGTCGAGTTACTCCTTTAGGTAACCCCTAGGCCCTAATTGACATTTTTAGAATTGACTTCTATTAAATATTTAATCCTAAAGTTCGATTTTGGTTTTTATGACTCGTACTGTGATTTTACGTATCAGTAGGTCAGAAAGTTAAATCTGCGATCTCTAGCTGTAATCATATTTATAGGTCATGAAATGCAAAAAGAGCTCCAACTTAATATTAAGCGTTTATCTTTACTTAATTTGGTTGCTGTAATTCTAGCTGGGTTAACGGCTTTGTCAGTTTATTTAATGTATGGCAGTTTAAAAACCATAGAGGCTGAAACTAAGGTTAGGTATCAGTCTTATATTTTGGCTGAGCAAGTCAGACAAAGTTCAGATCAATTAAGTTTAATGGCAAGGGCTTATACGGTAACAGGCAATACTAAATTTTTAGACTTTTTTAACCAAATTCTAGCTATTCGAAATGGTGAAGCTCCACGTCCAGAAGATTATCACCGCGTTTATTGGGATATGTTAATGCCTCATAACGGTAAGGCTCCATTTCCTGACGGTGAAAAAAAATCACTCCAAGTTATGCTAAATTCCATTGGTATAACAGATGAGGAGATGCAACAAATCCGGCTTGCAGAAAAAGCATCAAATGATTTAACAAAAATTGAGTACACTGCTTTTCAAGCTTTAGCAAATAAACCTGACGAGAATATGGAAAAGGAGCAAATTGACGCGATTCTGAGTTTGTATAGTGATGATTACTTTTTGGCAAAGTCAGAAATAATGAGTCACATTAATAACTTTTTGTTTATGTTAGATTATCGAACCGAGCAAAATCTTCATACTGCGACGCGAGATCACTACTTGATGTCGCTTTTCTCTTTTTGCTGCTTTATTACCATTTTAATTGTGCTGTATTTTATTGGCCGTTTGCGCAAATCACTTAATCATTTATATGTGTCTTCACTTGAAGCTGAAGTGGCAGAAAAAACATCTTCTTTGACTGAGAAAAACGTGCAGCTTAAAGAATCTATGGATTTAATGGCAAAGACTCAAAAATACTTAATGGAAGCAGAAAAAACAGCAGCACTAGGTCGTCTAGTTGTTGGGGTAGCACATGAAGTCAACACGCCTGTAGGTATATGTATAACAGCTGTCAGTTACCTTGAAGATGAAAATAAAAAGATGGGAAAAGTGCTAGCTGATAAACGCGTTAGTAAAGGCTCACTTGAAAAATATGTACATACTTCAGAAGAAATTAGCTTATTACTTCATTCTAATTTAGATCGATTAGTTGAATTGATAACAAGCTTTAAACAAATTGCCGCTGATCAGCATTGTGATGAATTAAGGTTAATTAACTTGAATCCGCATCTGCATGATATTGTGATGTCGTTTAAGTCAGATTCTAAAAATAAAAATGTTGAGGTGATTTTTAACATACCCGATGATTTAAAAATTCAAAGTTACCCAGGAACATTTAATCACGTTATGACAAACTTGTTTTCAAATGTTTTTTTTCATGCGTTTGATGGGCAGATTGAAGGCGCAAAAATAGAAGTTTCGGCAAGTTTTAAACATAATAATGTTTTTATAAGTGTTAAAGACAATGGCTGCGGCATAAGCGAAGATATTCAAGATAAAATATTTGATCCTTTTTTTACTACTAAGCGTGTCCAAAAAAATACTGGTCTAGGGCTTTATGCTGTTATGAATTTAGTTACGCAAAAATTAAAGGGCTCGATTAGTTTCGAATCTGAAGAACAGACAGGCACCACCTTTTATTTAACTTTGCCAAATCTTCAAACTGAGCATGAAATAACGCAGAGCGATGATATAGAACCTCTTTAGTATTCGCTTTTATAGAACGTTAGATGCTTATTTTACTCATGGTTGTTAGTTAAAATAGCGCCTAAAATCACTTCATACAATTTACGGGAGTAAAGTTATGAAAGTGATTCAACAATTAAATAGCCATGCCACACAAGATGGTGATGGTGTAAACATCAGCCGTATTCCAGGTTTTGATGGCAAGTACTTAGACCCTTTCTTAATGATCGATGAGCTTAAATCCGATGATCATAGTGATTTTATGGGCGGCTTTCCTGCGCACCCTCACCGTGGTATCGAAACCTTTACTTATATTATTAAAGGTGGCTTTGAGCACCAAGATCAAATGGGTAACAAAAAAGCAATTCGTGCTGGCGATGTGCAGTGGATGAGTACCGGTTTTGGTGTGATCCACAGTGAAATGCCATTAGCAGATGCTAAAGAAGGTATGCATGGCTTTCAGATTTGGTTAAATATGCCAAGTGCCGAGAAGCTAAGAGCGCCGCGATATCAAGATACCACTGAAGCGCCAGCACCAACGACTCAAAATGAGCAAGGTGTTGAGCTAAAAGCATTAGCTGGAAGCTGGCAATTTGCAGGTGAAAAACAGGACTCTAGCCTACAAGATCTCGCCGCTGATGGCATGCTTGCTGATGTGACTTTACCGGCTGGCACGCAGTTTTACCATACACCGCTTACACAAACTAAGGTGATGATCTATATCCATACCGGAGAAATTCATACTGAACAGGGCGGACCAGTTAAAGCAGGTAGCTTATTGATTTTAGAGCCTGGCAGTGACATTGAGTTTAACTCGCAAACGGGTGCAGGGGCGTTAATTCTAGCCGGTGAGCCGCTTAAGCAACCAATCGCTCATATGGGCCCGTTTGTAATGACAACCCAAGCTGAGTTACAACAAGCAGTACGTGACTATCAGCTAGGTAAATTTGGCACACTATAGGAGGTTATTGTGGGATTACTTGTAAATGGCCAATGGCAAGATAAATGGTACGACACCGATAACAATCAAGGTGAGTTCAAACGTGAGGCAGCCCAGTTACGCAACTGGGTTACAGCAGATGGTAGTGCAGGGCAAAGCGGTGATGCGGGCTTTAAAGCTGAGAAAGATCGTTACCATCTATATGTCTCTTTAGCTTGCCCGTGGGCTCATCGCACTTTGATTTTTCGCCATTTAAAAGGCCTTGAAGATTATATCAGTGTGTCGGTTGTCAGTCCTGACATGCTAGAGCATGGCTGGACCTTTGATAAAACCAATCACAGCACCGGTGATGCACTTTTCGATAGCGAATTTATGCATCAAATTTATACGCGTAACAAAGCCGATTACTCTGGTCGTGTTACGGTTCCCGTGCTTTGGGATAAAAAAACGCAGCGTATTGTTAGCAACGAATCTGCTGAAATTATCAGAATGTTTAATAGCGCGTTTAATGCCCTAACAGGTAATGAACGCGACTTTTATCCGCAATCGTTACGTTCTGAAATTGATGAAGTTAATGAGTTTGTTTATCACAACATTAATAATGGGGTGTATCGTGCAGGCTTTGCGACAACGCAAGAAGCTTACACGGAAGCCTTTGATGATCTCTTTGCCGCTCTAGATAAGATTGAGCGACGTTTAACAGCTAATCGTTATTTAGTGGGGGACACACTGACTGAGGCCGACTGGCGTTTATTTACCACCTTAATTCGCTTCGACAGTGTTTATGTGGGCCACTTTAAATGTAATTTGCGTACTATTGAGAGCTATCCGGCGATCAGCAACTATTTACGTGAGTTATATCAAATTGAAGGTGTAAGTAAGACCGTTGATTTTTATCATATAAAACGTCATTACTATTTTAGCCACACCATGATCAACCCAACTCAAGTTGTGCCAAAAGGGCCTGATATAGACTACGCTCGGTCTCATAACCGTGGTTAATAAACCTTGATAACTAACAGTTTAATGACTTGATTGAACTGTTAGTTATAACTATCCATGACCTTGCGGATAGTGTCGATGCCAAACATCACCTTTTGAATAAATGACTCAGAACTTTTCACTAAATTAAAATTAGGGTGCTGAGACCAAACTGCTTGCAGTTTGTCATCAAGCAATATGGCTTGCTGATCAGACTCGTTTCTGACTGGGTTATTAGAATGAATACTTTGCCCAGACTTCGCTGCTGTTTCAAAAAAGATCACTGCATCATATTTATTCAGCTCGGTATGTAGGTTGGTATTCAGACACTCAAAAAACTCATCTTGCTCACCGGGCCAGTAGGCAAGTCCATCTAAGCTACCACGATCGCAAAGCATTAAACGATCTGGGTGCATGGTTCGTTGAATATGTTCAAGGTGTTTTTGTAAGCTGAAGATAGCTTGTTGGTGAGCTTTGATCAGGTGAGTTGCATCACCACGTTCTATACCACCGCTGAACAGCATGGTCGCAGATTCTGGTACAACAACAATTTGATTAGAAAATTCACGTCTTAATAGATCGATGGCTGTTGTTTTACCACCGCCAGGGCCACCAGTTAGTACAATCCTTTTCTTCACCTTACATTCTCACAAGTTGCTCGTTTGTGTTTAAGGTAATGAAAATAGGTGGCAAAGAGAAGTAAAAAGCAAACATTACATGATAATGATCACAACAAACGCAGTAACCAGCTGAAGCGGCTGACTTGTTTCAATTTACTGTCCTTGTGGTCTGAGTTATTAAGTGCTTCATAACCCATACCCGCAGTGAAGGCACTGGCAACACCCACTTTACTTACCGCAAAGCGTTTTAAACGGTATTTGAACGCTTGATGGTGTTGACGTTTAAGCTCATCTTGTAAATCCATTTGCTGGCTTAGCTTAGTTACTCTGTGTTGCGGTTTATTAATAAAATAATCAATTAACATCATTCATCCTTACTAATATTCAATAATTGACGAATACTTTTTAGCGTATGATCAAAACCTATTTTACTGCTGACATAACCAATGTTCTTCCAAAGCCATGCAAGACAAAGCAATTGTAATGCAATCAGTGAAATAGCGGCTAACCACAATGATTGGCTAAAGCTGAATATCGCGATACCGACAGTAGCAAGTAAACCAGCCCAAAGTAACACTAAACCACCGGCAAAACAGACAAGTAGTATAATAGTTAAGGCGAGTGAACGTGTTGATAAGCGCCACTCAGCAGCTGCAAGCTTTTTGCAAGTCCCAGTTTGTTTGCGATAGTCAATGTATAGCTGTTTGCCGTAGTCAGATAATTTAGCAAGGTGATCTTGCCACTGATCAGCGTTTAATGGCTGATCAGTGGCATCTTGCGTTTTCTCATCTGTAGATTGAGAAGTTTGCATAACAATTACTTACGACGAATAAGTGCAGTTACTAACATGCCTGCAGCAAATGCAATACCTGCTGTTGCAAGTGGGTTTTCTGATGCAAGTTTACGAGTTTTACCACTGTATTCATTAATTTTAGCGCGTGCTATTGCTTGCTTTTCCGAAAGCGTTTGAGCAGAGCTAGATGCACCCTGACGTACACTATGTTCAGCACTAGCAGCGCGTGTTGATAATGCATCTACTGCGTGGTGAGCTGCCTCTGTCGCTTTTTCTGTGAATGGCGCCTCTACTTGAGCCGCGTTCGAGTTTGCACTGTTACTTGTTGCCGTGCTTGAATTCGATTTTGAAGTTGCGGTAGTCATAATCATTCCTTAAAAATTGCCATTTAATTGGTGATTAATTCATCGCAACCTTCATACCAAAATATAAAATCAATAATTTTCAATTGTTTATTCTTTTTATTGCGTTCTTGGTTAGTGGTTTTTCGTAACTCTTGCAGGGTGATTAAGTAAAAATTACAGAATAAGATAATTTTGTAATTGTTCATTGGTTATTCATTAACCATTTTTCCCCATTAGATTGCCAATAAAATTGGAAAAAAAATTTTTTTCTATGTTTTCCACTTTTTCCCACGTAATTCAGAGGCTTTGCTTGAGGCCTTATTTTTTCTGGCTTTAGAAGGCACTGAAGATGATCTAGTTACTTGACAAAATAGCTTGTCAAGCCCTAAACTGGAGCACTGTGGTAAAAAGTGGTTTTTAGTGGATCAAATTGGATCAGAGATAGTCAGTTACAATAAATAACCTAATTTAAGGCATGTTATGTTTCGGGGTGCGAGCTCACTGAGTTTGGATGATAAAGGACGTTTTGCGGTACCAACTAAGTACCGAGATGCGATCTTGTCTGAAGATCAGGGAACGGTTATTTGCACTGTTGCTTTAAACGAGCCCTGCTTGTGGTTATACCCGTTAGCCGAGTGGCTTGAAATAGAAGAGCGACTATTAAAAATTTCAAATATGAATCCACGCGCTCGCCGCATGCAACGAATGTTGCTCGGCAATGCCACAGAATATCAATTAGATAAAAATGGCCGAATTTTGCTGGCACCTTCGTTACGAGCCCATGCAGAACTAGGAAAAAAAATCATGTTGGTTGGCTTGATGAACAAGTTCGAAATTTGGGATGAAGATCGTTGGCATGAACAAATGCGCCAAGATACTGAAATTGAACGCCTAGGCGATTTTGAGGCGAATCCTGAGTTCGATAACTTCTCACTCTAACGGCACAAAGAAAAAGGCAAATAATAGCTAATGACAGCGCAATTTGAACATGTCTCTGTACTGATGGACGAAACCATAGATGCTTTGGATATTAAACCTGAAGGCATTTACATGGATGGCACATTTGGTCGCGGTGGGCACTCGGGGCAAATTCTTGCGCGTTTAAGTGAACAAGGTCGCTTACAGGCGATTGATCAGGATCCACAAGCTATTAAAGCCGCCGAAAAATTTGCCGATGATGCGCGTTTTTCAATTGCTCACACTCGTTTTTCAAACCTAAAAGCGGTTGCTGAAGATAACGATTTAATCGGTAAAGTTGACGGTATTTTGTTGGATATCGGTGTTTCTTCACCACAGCTTGATGATGCTGAACGCGGTTTTAGTTTTATGAAAGATGGCCCACTTGATATGCGTATGGATCCAACTAGTGGTCGCAGTGCTGCACAATGGCTAGCTGAAGCTGAACTAGAAGATATCACGCATGTGATTAAAACCTATGGCGAAGAAAAATTTGGTCGTCGAATTGCTCATAAGATCATTGAAACACGTGAGCACACTGCAATCACAAGTACTAAGCAGCTTGCTGATTTAGTCGATGAAGCTGTGCCAGTTAAAGATAAGCACAAACACCCAGCTACACGCACATTCCAAGCGATCCGTATTTATATCAATAGTGAGCTTGAAGAAATTCAAACTGCATTGCAAGCCGCTGTTGAGGTTTTAAAACCAGGGGGACGTTTAGTGGTTATTTCGTTCCACTCGTTAGAAGATCGCATTGTTAAGCAGTTTATTAAAAAACAGAGTAAGGGAGAGGCGATACCCAGAGGTCTGCCTTTGACGGACGCACAAATAAACAAAAACCTGACGTTAAAGGCAGTGGGTAAAGCCATTAAGCCGAGTAAGGCGGAGATTGAAGCAAACCCGCGTTCACGTAGTTCAGTGTTAAGGGTTGCGCAGAGGTTGTAATGAAAGCTAAAGCGACACATCGCCAACCTAATTTATTTACAGAAATTTTCAAAGGCCTAGGAGCTAATAAGCTGACCTTGGCCTTGTTGGTTGTGATCCTCGCATCTAGTTTGAGTGTGGTTCAGGTGACGCATCTAGCGCGTCAGCAATTGATTGAACAAGACAAATTATTGCAAGAGCGTGATGAGCTCGATCTTGAGTGGCGTTACTTGCTCGTAGAAGAAGAGTTTTATTCACAGCATGCGCGCATTGAAGAAGTCGCGACTATGCAATTAGAAATGAAACGGCCAACTAGCCAAGACGAACAGGTGGTAATACTGCGATGAGAAGCAGAGGGAAAAAGCCAACAAATACCTTAATTACATGGCGTTTTTTGCTGGTGTGCTCAGTGGTGTTTTTAGTCTTTATGACGCTGGTTGCGCGTGCCGCTTTTTTACAGGTTATTGAACCAGATAAAGCGCGTTCTGAAAGTGATAAACGAACTGTGCGTGTTGAAAAACAACATGTGCAACGTGGCATGATCTTCGATCGCAATGGCAAAGAGTTGGCGGTCAGCGTACCTGTGGTAAGTGTGTATGCGGATCCGAAAGCGCTGCATAAATCACTGATCAGTAAGGTACTGCGTCAAGCTAGAAAAAATGGTGAAGATCAACAAGCACTGGCTGAAAATACGGTTGAGTTAGATAAACGTATTGCCGCTTATTACAATAATGATATTCGCTGGCGTGAACTTGCGGATGTATTACGCATTGACCCAAGTAAAGTTAACTCTCGCCTTCGTGATAATCCAAAGCGTCGTTTTGTCTACTTAAAACGTCAGGTTACCCCTGCTGTTGCTAACTATATTGGTGATCTTCGTTTACCAGGTATCCACTTACTTGATGAGTCAAAACGTTATTACCCTGCCGGTGAAGTAACAGCCCATGTTATTGGATTTACTAACATTGATGGTCATGGTATTGAGGGAATCGAAAAGCTTTACGAAAAGGCGTTAACGGGTGTTGAAGGTCAGCGCACCATTCGTAAAGATGCCCAAGGCCGTGAAGTAGAAGTGCTTGATGAGCGTGAACGTGTTGAGCCTGAAAACATTCATTTAAGTATTGATCAGCGCATTCAAGCGATTGCTTATAAAGCAGTAAAATCAGCAGTTCTAACCTATAAAGCTACTTCGGGTTCAGCCATGGTTGTTGATGTTAAAACCGGCGAAGTATTAGCTATGGTGAATAGCCCATCGTTTAACCCTAATAACTTAAACGATGCTGCACCGCATAAGCGTCGTAACCGTGCTATCACCGATTTGTTTGAGCCAGGCTCTACTGTTAAGCCACTAGCCATTTTAGCTGGTTTAGACTACGGCGCAATTCAACCGGATTCAATTATTGATACTTATCCTGGCTGGATGCGTGTGGGTGGCAGCCTTGTGCAAGATACCCGTAACCATGGTGAGATGACCTTAAGAGAAATCTTAAAGTATTCAAGTAATATGGGTGTAACTAAGGTCAGTCAAGAAGTACCAAAAGACTATTTTGTAGGGCTTTACCAAAAGGTGGGGTTTGGCAGTGATAGTGGTACAGGCATGGTTGGTGAAAGCAGCGGTTTATTTTACCCAAATCGACGCTGGTCAGATCATGAAATTGCTGCATTATCATTTGGTTATAACTTAGCTGTAAGTACCGCCCAAATGGCTCGTTTTTATGCCATGTTAGGCTCTGGTGGCGTTATGCGCCCGCTAACAGTTCTTAAACAAGAGTCAGTACCAGAGGGTGAACGTATTTTCCAACAAAAAGACGTTGAAGCGGTTGTTCACATGATGGAAAGCGTATTCGAAAAAGGTGGTACTGCACAAAAAGTTCATGTTGATGGCTATCGTGCTGCTGCCAAAACAGGTACCTCTAAGAAAGCCGCTGTGGGCGGGTATGGTGACGAATATGTTGGCTATTTTGCTGGTATTGCGCCAGCGAGTAACCCACGTTTAGCGGTAGTAGTAATGATTAATGAACCGGGTGGAGATGTTTATTACGGCGGTGCGACGGCAGGCCCTGCATTTGCAGAGATTGTCTCCAATGCCTTAAGAATTCTAAACGTTGCACCGGACAAAGATGCGGTTGCGTACGTAGAAGGCAAAGATAACGATGCGTGATTTAAAACCGATTCTTAATCAAATTGATGTTGAGGCCAATAGTTTATTGGTTAACCAACTACGTCTTGATAGTCGAGATGTAAAAGCTGGCGATGTGTTTGTCGCCATTAAAGGCCATCAGCTTGATGGCGGACAGTTTATTGACAAAGCCATTGAAAATGGTGCGGTGGCAGTTATTGCTGACCGTTTATGTGAGTTCGAAAGTGAGTTTGAACCACTTTACTTAGTTACCGATTTAGCAAAAAAGCTGCCAGCACTTGCAGCAGCTTTTTACCAGCAACCATCAAAGCAGCTTGAGTTAGTGGGTGTGACAGGCACCAATGGCAAGTCAACAACCACAGCAATGATTGCGCACTTAGCACAGCACTGTCATAAACGCGCAGCAGTGATTGGTACGCTCGGTTATGGGCACCCTGATAATCTAACTGAGCTTGCAAACACCACGCCATCGAGCGTTGATTTACAGCGTATTTTATCTGAGCTTGTCGCAGAGCAGAATGATGTTGTGGCCATGGAAGTCTCATCTCATGGTTTAGTGCAGCATCGCGTTGATAATTGTCAGTTTAAAGCAGCAGTATTTACTAATCTTACACGCGATCACTTAGATTATCACGGCACCATGGATGCTTACGCTGATGCCAAGTTAATGTTAATGCGTGACCATATGCCACAGCTTGTGGTGCTTAATCAAGATGATGCGCAAGTTGAAGCATGGTTAGAAAAATACGACTTCAATAATCTAATTTGTTACGGCCATAAAAACCTCACGCCTGAAAATGCGCGTTTTGTTTATTTTAGCGATGTAACTTATGATAACAGCGGTATTTCGGCGAAGTTTGATACCAGCTGGGGGCTAGCCGAAGTTAATTGCACACTGTTTGGCGAGTTTAACTTATATAATTTAGCCGCTGCTATGGCCACTTTATTAGGTATGGGTTACCCACTTGATTTACTCGTTGAAGGATGTAAGTCATTGCAGCCTGTTGCTGGGCGCATGCAGGCATTTAGTGCGCCAGGTCAACCGACTTGTATTGTTGATTATGCCCACACTCCTGATGCATTAGCACTGGCATTACAAGCATTGCAAAAGCACGTTCCAGGTGGCGTTAGCTGTGTGTTTGGCTGTGGTGGTGACAGAGACAAAGGCAAGCGCCCGATGATGGCAAAAGCAGCTGAAGGCAATGCAGACCGTATTATTGTCACCAGCGATAACCCAAGAAGTGAAGACCCTGACGCTATTATCGCTGATGTGGTTGCGGGGCTTAAGCAGCCTGAACGCGCACATTGTGAAGCAGACCGAGCGCAGGCTATTAGTTATGCCATTTCGCAAGCGAGTGCTGATGATGTCATTCTTATTGCGGGTAAAGGCCACGAAGACTATCAAATTATTGGCGACCAACGAATCGACTTCTGCGATCGTCAATATGTACAACAACAATTAAAAGAAAAATCGCAAGGGGCGCAGTTATGATCCCTATGGATTTTGATTGGCTAGCTAAAGTTCTAGCAACCGATTACCAAGGTGGTAATCAAACGGTAAAAAATATTAACACTGACACCCGTACTTTGCGTGACGGTGAAGTGTTTTTAGCGCTACAAGGGCCTAATTTTGATGGCCATAAATTTGTTGCGCAAGCAAAAGAAAAAGGCGCGATAGCTGCTATTGTAGCGCGCCCTGTTAATGTCGATATTGTGCAGTTTGTGGTTAGTGACACACGTATTGCGCTAGGTCACATCGGCGCAGCTGTGATGGCACAGGTTGCACCGAAAACAATTGCTATTACTGGTAGCGTGGGTAAAACGACCGTAAAAGAAATGTGTGCGGCGATTTTATCTGGTCATGGTGAAGTACTAGCAACAAAAGGCAACTTTAATAATGACATTGGCGTACCACTCACGTTATTACGCCTTGAACCACAACACCAATATGCGGTGATTGAGTTAGGTGCAAACCACATTGGTGAAATTGCTTACACCGTTGCAATGACGAAACCTGATGTTGCTGTGGTATGTAATGTTGCAGCTTCTCACTTAGAGGGCTTTGGCTCATTACAAGGTGTAGCAACGGCCAAAGGCGAAATCTATGATGGCTTAAAGCCTGATGGTGTTGCCGTAGTTAATTGCGACAGCGATTATGCCGATTTTTGGCTTGATAAATTAACTAATCGCAACGTAAAACGTTTTTCTACTAGCCAACAATTAGATTATTGGGCAGAAGATGTGGTGCTTGATGAACAAGCGCGCGCTTCTTTTGTGCTTTGCAATAAAGATAAAAAAGTACCTGTCACTCTGGCATTACCGGGCAAGCATAATATTGCTAATGCGTTAATAGCCACCGCCTTAACCACTGAGCTCGGTGTAAGTCTCGAAAGTGTCGCATCGGCGCTGGCAACCATGGGTGAAGTTAAAGGTCGTGTAAACGTCCTTAAAGTGTCAGACACATTGACGGTGATTGATGATACCTACAACGCGAATGTGCAATCGGTTAAAGCGGCAATTGATTTGTTAAGTGATATGCCGGGGCGTCGTATTTTTGCGTTAGGTGATATGGGGGAGCTTGGTGAAGAAGCGCGTTTTTATCATCAACAAGTCGGTGAATATGCACAGCAAAAAGGCATTGATGAGCTTTACAGCCTAGGTGTATTAAGTAAATCAGCCAGTGATGTATTTGAAAAGCCAAACCGCCACTTCTCAAGCCGTGAACAATTATTACAACAATTACAAAGTGAACTTGCTCAATCGACGCAAAAAACCACAGTTGTTGTAAAAGGTTCGCGCAGTTCTCGTATGGAGCTTGTGGTCACAGATTTAGTAAATAGCCAGCAAAATGGCAATAATGGAGTATCGTCATGTTAGTTTGGCTGGCAGAGTATTTAACACAATATTACAGTGGCTTTAATGTTTTTTCTTACCTAACGCTGCGCGCAATTTTAGGTATTTTAACAGCGCTACTTATCTCACTTTATTTTGGTCCTAAGCTAATTCGTGCATTGCAAAAAATGCAGATTGGTCAGGTGGTTCGTCACGATGGTCCAGAATCTCACCTATCTAAAAAAGGTACGCCAACTATGGGCGGCATTTTGATTTTAGGGGCGATTTTTACCAGCACATTACTGTGGGCAGACCTTTCAAATAAATATGTTTGGGCAACCTTATTTGTCGTGGGCTCGTTAGGTGTGGTTGGTTTTATTGATGACTACCGTAAAGTGATCCGCAAAGACCCTAAAGGGTTAATTGCTAAATGGAAATACTTTTGGCAATCAGTGATTGCGTTAGTGGTTGCCAGCGCACTTTATTTTACCTCGCAGCAAGGCAGCGAAACCTCGTTAGTTGTGCCGTTTTTTAAAGACGTGCTACCACAGCTAGGGTTGTTTTATATCGTGATGACTTACTTTGTAATTGTAGGTACGTCGAACGCGGTAAACCTAACAGATGGCCTTGATGGTTTAGCGATTGTGCCAACCATTTTAGTGGCGGCAGCACTCGCCATTATTGCTTATTTAACAGGTAACGTTAATTTCTCAAGCTACCTACATATTCCGCATTTACCGCTCGCCAGTGAGCTTGTGGTTGTGTGTACAGCAATTGTGGGAGCTGGCCTTGGTTTCTTATGGTTTAACACCTACCCAGCACAGGTATTTATGGGTGATGTAGGTTCATTAGCACTTGGTGGTGCACTGGGTATTATTGCGGTGCTGGTTCGTCAAGAACTGGTACTTATCATCATGGGTGGTGTGTTTGTAATGGAAGCATTGTCGGTGATTTTACAAGTAGGCTCATACAAATTACGTGGTCAACGTATTTTTAGAATGGCGCCTATTCACCACCATTATGAATTAAAGGGGTGGCCTGAGCCGCGCGTAATTGTGCGCTTTTGGATTATTTCAATCGTGCTAGTGCTTGCTGGCCTTGCGACATTAAAGATCAGGTAAATGACAGTTATTAACGAGATTAAAAACAAACAAATTTCAGTGCTCGGACTCGGTGTAACCGGTCTGGGCATTGTGCGTTTTTTATTATCTCAGAATATTAAGCCAATTGTTGTTGATAGCCGCACAGCGCCGCCGGGTGCTGATTGGCTAAATGAGCATGCCAGTGAGTTAACGACTCACTTTGGTGATTTAGAACAGGCAGACTTAGCCAGCAATGACATTATTATCATCAGCCCAGGTTTAAGCCTCGCGACACCCGCTGTAGCAAAAGCAATTGATGCTGGTGTTGAAGTGATTGGTGACGTGGAGCTTTTTGCCCGTTTAACCGATAAACCAATTGTCGCGGTGACAGGTTCAAATGGTAAGTCGACAGTGGTCACATTGGCGTTTGAAGTACTGAAAGCGGCCGGTTATAAAGTTGGCCTTGGTGGTAACATTGGTACTGCGGTACTTGATTTACTATCGCAAGACTATGATGTTTATGTACTTGAGCTGTCGAGTTTTCAACTTGATACCACGCATAGCTTAAAAGCGAAAAGTGCCTGTGTTTTGAATGTGAGTGAAGACCATCTCGATCGTTATTCAAGTTATCAAGCATACATAGACTCTAAACAAAGTATTTATAATGGCTCAGAGCTTGCTGTAGTTAATGCCATTGATGTGGCAACACACACTGCAAAGCAACCCCAAGTAAGCTTTGCGCTCGCCAATGCAGATTTTGCCTTGGTTGAACATCAAGGCGAACAATACTTTGCAGCACACGGTAAACCAGTATTACCAGCAAGCTGCTTAAATGTTGTTGGTTCACACAATCAACAAAACGCTTTAGCGGTGATGGCATTACTGAGCCCGTTTGATATTGCTAAAGGGCATTACCAGCAAGCGTTTAGTGCTTTTACTGGGCTTGCACACCGTTGCCAGTTTGTCGCTGAAATTAATGAAGTAAAATACTTTAATGATTCAAAAGCGACCAATGTAGGTGCAACTATCGCTGCGATTGAAAGCTTAGCTGATCAAGCAAAGCAATTGGTTGTGATTGCCGGTGGTGATGCAAAGGGGGCTGATTTAGATGCCTTAAAGCCATACTTAAACAACAAAGTGAAAGCGCTTATTTGTTTTGGTAAGGATGCTAAAGCTCTCGTAGCATTAACCGAAAAAGGCCACCTAACCACCAACATGCATGAAGCTGTGCAACTAGCAAAACAGTTAAGCAGCAGTGGCGATATCGTTTTATTAGCACCCGCATGTGCCAGCATTGATATGTACAACAATTACATGCAACGTGGTGATGATTTTGCGCAGTGCGTATTGGCGGAGGCAGTATGATTGCATTTGCTGACATCCGTGACGCATTAACACCAAAGCAATCGCCACAGCTTTATGATGTGCCGTTATTGTATTGCATGTTGATGTTGATTGGCGTTGGCTTTGTGATGGTAACCAGTGCCTCTATGCCAACAGCAGAGCGATTATTTGATAATCCGTATCACATTATTATTCGCCACGGCATGTTCTTAATTATGGGCTTTTTCTTATTTTGGATTGCCACAAACGTGCCTATGGATTGGTGGAAGCGCAGTAACGCCTATTTATTGTTGCTGGGTTTAGGTTTGCTGGTTTTAGTGCTGATTGTTGGCCGTGAAGTGAACGGTGCAAAGCGTTGGATACCTATTGGCCCTGTGGGCTTTCAGGTTGCTGAAGCCGCCAAGTTGTATTTCTTTAGCTATATTGCCGGTTACTTGGTACGTAAACGTGAAGAAGTACAAGAGAACTTAAAAGGTTTTTTCAAGCCATTAGCTGTATTTGGTGTGTATGCATTTTTGATTTTGATGCAACCAGACTTAGGGACCGTAGTTGTACTGTTTGTGACGACAGTTGGTTTGTTGTTTTTAGCGGGGGCTAAGTTATGGCAGTTTTTTGGCCTTATTTTAACGGGTATTGCTGCCGTGGTAGTGCTAATTATCGCTGAACCATACCGTATGGCTCGTGTCACTGGCTTTTTAGAGCCGTGGGAAGATCCATTCGGTAAAGGTTATCAGTTAGTGCAATCGCTAATGGCATACAGTCAAGGTGGTTGGTTTGGTCAAGGCTTAGGAAATAGCGTGCAAAAACTGCAATATCTTCCTGAAGCACATAATGACTTTATCTTTGCAGTGATTGGTGAAGAGCTTGGCTTTTTTGGCGTATTAAGTATTTTGATTGTGCTTGCTGTGTTTGTATTCAGAGCCCTGTTAATTGGTCAAAAAGCATTGAAATGCGGCAAAGAGTACGAAGGCTATTTTGCTTTTGCTATTGGTATCTGGTTTGCGTTTCAAACCATGGTAAATGTTGGCGCAAGTGCGGGTATTTTGCCAACCAAAGGTTTAACACTGCCGTTTGTTTCTTACGGTGGCTCTAGTTTATTAATTATGACCATAGCAACAGGTGTACTTTTGCGAATAGATTTTGAGACAAAAATGGCAACTAAGCAGGCAACCTCTCGAGGAGGTAAGCGATGAGTAAAAAATTACTTGTTGTTGCAGGCGGTACTGGTGGTCATATTTTCCCGGGTATTGCAGTTGCTGATTTTTTAAAGCAGCAAGGCTGGCAGGTTAGCTGGATTGGCACGCCTGACAGAATGGAAGCAACGGTAGTACCTAAGCACAACATTGAGATTGATTTTATCAATGTGAAAGGTGTGCGTGGCAATGGTATTAAACGTTTGGTCAAGGCACCATTTATGGTGATGAATGCCATTTTTCAAGCACGCAAAATTTTAAAAGCACAAAAGCCCGATGTTGTTTTAGCTATGGGTGGTTATGTGACTGGACCTACGGGCATTGCAGCAAAGAGCTTAGGTATTCCTTTGGTTATTCATGAGCAAAATGCTGTTGCAGGCATGAGTAATCGTTGGCTAGCAAAGTTTGCCAATAAAGTTTTAGCTGCTTTTCCATCGGCTTTTGCAAAAGAACAATGCGAAGTGGTGGGTAACCCTGTGCGAGCAAGTGTCGCTAATGTCACTGTAAAGCAAACAGCGACACCGATTAATGTGCTAGTAGTTGGCGGTTCACTCGGTGCGCAAGTTCTTAATGAGACTTTACCAGCTGTATTCAGTGAACTTTCAGCGCTAACAACGCTTAATATATGGCACCAAACAGGTAAAAATAATGAACCGAATGTGACTGCCAGCTATCAACAGTTAGGGTTAACTGAAAATAGTAAAGTCGCTGAATTCATTGATGATATGGATAGCGCATATCAATGGGCTGATTTGGTAATTTGCCGAGCTGGTGCATTAACGGTGAGTGAGATTGCGGCAGCCGGAAGAATGGCCTTATTTGTGCCTTTTCCACATGCTGTCGATGACCATCAAACTGCCAATGCAAAGTATTTAGTGACTGAGCAAGCTGCATTGATTATGCAGCAAAGTGAGTTTAACCAAGCGGCGGTTGTTGAGTTATTAACGCCTTACGTAAATGCACCAGAAAAAATTTCAACAATGGCAAGTAAAGCAAAACAGCTTGCTATTTTAGATGCCACAGCCAATGTTGCAAAACGCTGTGAGCAACTAGCAGATAGAAGAGATTAGTAGTGAAAGAAAGCACGATGAAAGAAAACAACACTCGTCCTGCGATGCGTCGTATAGACACCATCCACTTTGTGGGTATTGGTGGCGCAGGCATGGGTGGTATTGCCGAAGTACTTGCTTTTGAAGGCTACCGTATCACAGGTTCAGACATTGCGCACAGTGCGATGACTGAGCGCTTAATACAAGTGGGTGCAGAAGTATTTATTGGTCATGATGAGAACAATGTAAAAGATGCCAGCGTTGTCGTGGTATCAAGTGCGATTAACGAGCAAAATCCTGAGATTAAAGCAGCAAAAGCGGCACGTATTCCAATTGTTCGCCGCGCCGAAATGTTGGCAGAATTAATGCGCTTTCGCCACGGTATTGCTGTAGCGGGCACTCATGGTAAAACAACAACAACCAGTTTAATAGCAAGTATTTATGCACAAGCGGGCCTTGATCCAACCTTTATTATTGGTGGCTTGTTAAACAGTGCTGGAAGTAATGCCAAGGTCGGTAAAAGCGACTTTTTAATTGCTGAAGCTGATGAGAGTGATGCGTCATTCTTACACTTACAGCCTATGGTGTCGGTGATCACGAATATTGAAGAAGATCACATGGATACATACGGCGGTAGCTTAGAAAAAATGAAAGACACGTATGTTGATTTCATTCATAACTTACCGTTTTATGGTTTAGCTGTTGTGTGTATTGATTCTGAGGTTGCAGCGGAGTTGATCCCTCGCTTTGGACGCCCTGTGATTACCTATGGTGAGTCGGCAGAAGCTGATTACCGCATGGTTGATTTTAGTCAAGCAGCGAATACTTGTTCATTTAATGTTGTGAATAAGCAAGGTGAAAGCCTAGCCGTTACGCTTAATATGCCGGGTAAGCACAATGCGCTTAACGCGACAGCTGCGATTGCGGTGGCTAAAGATCAAAACATCGCTAACCATGCAATTTTAGAAGCGCTGACAAAATTTGAAGGCGTAGGCCGTCGTTTTCAGCATTATGGAAGCTTTGAGAATGAACGCGGTAATGTGATGTTAGTTGATGATTATGGTCATCACCCATCAGAAGTTGCAGCAACAATTGCGGCGGTTCGTGAAGGGTGGCCAGATAAACGTTTAGTGATGATTTATCAGCCGCACCGTTATAGTCGAACCCGTGATTTATACGAAGACTTTGTCAAAGTACTGGCTGATGTTGATCAGTTATTACTGCTAGATGTGTATTCAGCGGGTGAAGAGCCAATTGTAGGGGCCGACAGCAAGAGTTTATGTCGTAGTTTACGCCAGCGTGGTAAAGAACCATTACATATTGCCAACAGCTCCGAGCTTGCTGGTGTTCTTGCCAGTACACTGCAAGATAATGATTTAGTTTTAACACAAGGCGCTGGTAACATTGGCCAGTTAGTGAAAAAGTTAGCAGCAACCGAGTTGTCTATTGAACAACTAAAGCAGGTAAACGTATGAGCCAGTTAAGTGACAAATTTGGCAAAGTAGCGGTACTTTTTGGTGGCACATCTGCCGAACGAGAAGTCTCTCTTAAATCAGGCCAAGCTGTATTGAATGCTTTGCAAAGTGCTGGCGTTGATGCCATTGCTTTTGATCCGAAAGATCAGCCGCTATGGCAATTAAAAGAGCTAAACATTGAACGTGTGTTTATTGCTCTGCATGGTCGTGGTGGCGAAGATGGCACTATTCAAGGTGCACTTGAATTTATGGGTATCCCATATACTGGCAGTGACGTTTTAGGTTCTGCGCTTGCGATGGATAAAGTGCGTTGTAAGCACTTATTTAAAGCAATGGGGCTAAGCACAGCACCTTACACTGTTGTTGATAGCCGCCATGAGTTTGATAGCCAAGCGATTATTAATGAGTTTGGCAAAGTGATGGTAAAACCGTCACATGAAGGCTCAAGCATTGGTATGGCAGAAGCAAGCAGCGCTGAGCAACTCGATGCGGCGCTTAACGCTGCATTTAAGTTTGATAGCCAAGTGCTTGTTGAGCAATGGATCACTGGCCGTGAATTTACTGTTGCTGTACTTGGGCAAGATGTTCAGCCTGTCATTGAGATGACGACGCCAAATGGCTTTTATGACTATCAAGCTAAGTATCAATCGAATACAACTCAGTATCATTGCCCTGCAGATATATCTGCGCAAGAAACTGAATTGTTGCAAGATATGGCATTAAAAGCATTTGATTTAGTGGGTGCAAGTGGTTGGGGGCGTGTTGATGCGATGCGTGATCAGCAAGGTAACTTTTACTTATTAGAAGTAAATACGGTACCAGGCATGACAGAAAAGTCTTTAGTGCCCATGGCAGCGAAAGCGAATGGTGCAAGCTTTGAGCAATTAGTTGTTCGCATTTTGGAGCAAACCCTTTAATATGCATCCTTTTTTAGAAAAAGCGCAACAATTAAAACAGCAACTAAATTGGTCGTTGATTTTTGGTGTGAGCTTTTTTCTAGTCGTGATTTTTGCATTAGTAAAAATCACCACGGGCGTCTCAGATTGGTTGGTAGAAAACAAAGACGCACAAATAAAGCATTTATCAGTACTTGGACAGCCCCAATATACTGATGAGAAAGCAATTATTGGTGCAATAAAAAAAGCCGACTTATCGAGTTTTTTTGAATTAGACGTAAAACATGTGCAACGCTTAGTACAAAGCTTGCCGTGGGTGGCAACGGCATCGGTCAGAAAGCAATGGCCAGATACCCTGCAAGTATATGTTGTTGAACATCAAGCTGTAGCTCATTGGAACAGTGATATGCTGTTAAACCAAGCTGGCGAAGTGTTCCAAGCAAGTAGTGATAAATTACCCACAAGCTTGCCACAATTATACGGCCCTGAAGGCAGTGAGATTGAGGCGTGGACAGCATTTAGTCAATTTCAAGAAATGCTCAAAGTGAATAACTTAGAGCTGACTAGTTTAGCGCTTTCTGAGCGCTTTTCGTGGCAGTTATGGCTTGATAACGGCATTCGCCTGAACTTAGGCCGCAAAGAAAAAGCAAAGCGTGTACAGCGTTTTATTGACGTGTATCCGCGCATGGAACAACGTGCAGATGCACAAATCGATGTTGTTGATTTACGGTATGATACCGGTCTTGCAGTGAGCTGGAAGCCAGTGCAAGAAGAACAATTAGAAAATAAGAGTAAGGCATGACCAAGTCAGCAGAAAGAAACCTAGTGATTGGATTAGACGTTGGCACATCGAAAGTTGTGGCCACCGTTGGTGAAATCACCGCAGATAACAAACTAAGCATTGTGGGTGTTGGCAGCCAAGTATCGCATGGTATGGATAAAGGCGGCGTTAACGACCTTAACCTTGTTTCTGAATCGATTCGTCGAGCTATAGATGAAGCTGAGCTAATGGCTGATTGCCGTATTAGCTCTGTTTATTTAGGGATTTCTGGAAAACATATCCAGTGCCAAAATGAAAGCGGTGTAGTGGCAATTAACAACACGGAAGTGACAGACGAAGATATTGAAAATGTCATCCACATTGCGCGTTCAGTGCCTATTTCGGCAGAACGAAAAATGCTACATGCATTGCCACAAGAGTACAGCATCGATATGCAAGAAGGGATTAAAAACCCACTTGGCATGAGCGGTGTACGTATGGAAGCTCGCGCGCACATTATTACTTGCTCAAACGATATGGCAAAGAATATCGAGAAATGTGTTGAGCGTTGTGGCCTTGAAGTCGATCAGTTGATCTTCACGGCACTGGCATCATGTTACTCAGTACTTACAGATGACGAAAAAGAACTGGGTGTAGCCGTGTTAGATATTGGTGGCGGTACCATGGATATCACCATTTATATTAATGGTGCGCTTCGCCACTCAGCCGTTATTCCTGTAGCCGGTAACCAAGTGACTGGTGATATTGCAAAAATATTTAGAACGCCTATATCACATGCTGAGTCACTCAAAGTACAATATGCATGTGCGAGTAGCCAGATGGCAAGCAACGAAGACACTATTGAAGTACCGAGTGTGGGTGGCCGACCAGCGCGTATTATGTCGCGCCATACCTTAGCTGAGGTTGTTGAGCCTCGTTTTAGAGAATTATTCGAGTTGGCGATGGAAGAAATCCGCCGCTCAGGTTTTGAAGACCAAATTGCTGCAGGTCTCGTCATTACTGGCGGAACAGCAAAAATGACGGGTGCAATGGAAGTGGCAGAAGACATTTTCCAAATGCCGGTCAGAATTGGCAAACCAATCGGGATTGTTGGTTTGACAGATTATGTAGATGATCCTTCGTACGCAACCGCGGTTGGTTTGTTACAATACGGCCGTACAATGCAATCGATGAATGCACAAAAGTCGAAAGCAGAAGGTGATAATAATTGGTGGAACCGTATTACTAAATGGTTCCAAGGTGAGTTTTAAGACTCAAGTCGGAGAGTAAACATGTTTGATATGATGGAACAGCACAGCGAAGAAGCTGTCATTAAAGTAATTGGCGTGGGCGGTGGCGGCGGTAACGCTGTTGAGCACATGGTAAAACAACAAATTGAAGGTGTACGTTTCATTGCTGCGAATACGGATGCACAAGCATTACGTAATTCATCAGCAGATGTCACTGTACAGCTAGGTACACAAATCACCTCTGGTCTAGGTGCGGGTGCTAACCCTGAAGTGGGTCGTAATTCTGCTGAAGAAGACGCTGAGACTATCCGTGCCAGCTTAGAAGGCGCTGATATGGTATTCATCGCAGCAGGTATGGGCGGTGGTACGGGTACAGGTGCTGCACCAGTGGTTGCTAAAATTGCTAAAGAGTTAGGCATTTTAACGGTTGCTGTTGTAACGCGCCCGTTTGACTTTGAAGGTAAAAAGCGTGCTGCAGCTGCTGAACAAGGCATTAATGAATTGTCAGAAACTGTAGATTCACTTATTACAATTCCGAACAATAAATTGCTTAAAGTTTTAGGTAAAGGCACTACACTATTAGATGCCTTCGCAAAAGCGAATGACGTATTATTTGGTGCGGTACAAGGTATTGCAGAACTAATCACACGTTCTGGTCTAATCAACGTGGATTTCGCCGACGTACGTACAGTTATGTCAGCGATGGGTACTGCGATGATGGGCACAGCATCTGCGTCTGGCCCTGACCGTGCGCAAGAAGCTGCAGAAGCGGCTATCTCAAGCCCGCTACTTGAAGATGTCGATTTAACAGGCGCTAAAGGTATCCTAGTTAATATCACGGCAGGTATGGATATCGCGATTGAAGAATTTGAAATTGTTGGTAACCACGTTAAAGCACTTGCGTCAGAAAACGCAACAGTGGTTGTGGGTGCGGTAATTGACCCTGAAATGAGCGACGAGTTACGTGTAACGGTTGTTGCAACAGGTTTAGGCGGTGATCGTCGTCCACAGTTTGGCATTGTTGATAATGGCTTTAAGAAAGCATCAGGTTCTGATGTACAAAGCTCAATGAACCAAACAACTAGCAGCATGTATGTACCAAGCTTTGCAAGTCAAAGCAGCGGTGATGATGTAAGCATGTCATCTGCGTCTGAAAAGCAAGAGCCAGTACAACAAAGTACAACGAGCAGCTCAGTATCTAGCAGCACTGAGAGCAGCAAAAAGTCTGATAAATCAGAGGGTGGCGATTACTTCGACATTCCAGCTTTCCTAAGAAAGCAAGCTGACTAAGACAGTTTTTGTTGGTAATTTTGTTCGATAAATAAACAAATTGGCAGTTGAATGTATTTATGATACAATTCGCCGTCTAACTGTAACTATAAGTGAGTGAACCTATGATTAAACAGCGTACGATTGCAGAAGTAGTCAAAGCCATAGGAATTGGACTTCATAAAGGTGAGAAGGTCACTATTACTCTCCGACCTGCGAGCGCAAATACTGGGATAGTATTTCGTCGCGTAGACCTTGATCCGGTTGTTGATTTTGAAACAACACCAGAAGCCGTTGGTGATACGCAACTGTGTACCTGTTTGACAAACAAAGATGGTGTTCGTTTATCAACGACTGAGCACCTTATTGCGGCGGTAGCGGCAATGGGTATTGATAATCTAATTGTTGAATTAGACAGCTCAGAAGTACCAATCATGGATGGTAGTGCATTACCATTCATCTATTTGTTACAGAAAGGCGGCATTAAAGAAGTAAATGCAGCTAAGCGCTTTATTCGTATTAAAGAAAAAGTACGTATTGAAGAAGGCGATAAATGGGCTGAGATAGAACCATACGATGGTTTCCACATCGATTTTGAAATTGCGTTTGATCACCCAGCAATCAATGAAAGCCGCCAACGTATCGGTTTAGATATCACGGCACAAAGCTTCACTGAAGAAATCAGCCGCGCACGTACTTTCGGCTTTATGAAAGATATCGAGTATATGCACGCTAACAACCTAGCATTAGGTGGTAGCATGGATAACGCAGTTGTATTGGATGAGTTTAAAGTACTAAATCCAAACGGCTTACGTTATAGCGATGAGTTTGTTAAACACAAGATCTTAGACTGTGTGGGCGATATGTTTATGACTGGCCACAACATTCTAGGTAAAATCACGGCTTATAAATCAGGCCATGATTTAAACAATAAACTACTTCGTAAAATTATGGCGACTGAGTCAGCATGGGAATGGGCAACTTTCGATTCCCCAGTGACTATGCCAGCACCAGGCTTAGAAGTAGCGACAGCTTAATCGCAAGCATATTACAGTTATAAAAAATGACGCTTTAAGCGTCATTTTTTTTGCCAAACTATTATCAAGAATTATAAGCCTAGAATAGCTTCAAGCTCGACCAACTGATTGATTTGATAAGTTGGTTTAATATCTTCAGGTAGCTCAACTCCTGGGTGTTGTAACCAACACGTGTCGATACCCACATTGTGACCACCTAAAATATCACTGGCAGCTGTATCGCCTACCATTAAAATCTGCTCTTTTGGTGGATTGCCCATTAATTGAAATGTATGTTGAAAAATCTCTGGGGCAGGTTTTGCTTTACCGACTAACTCTGAAATAACCAGCCAATCGAACATATCCTGTAAACCGGTGTGCTCTAGGCGTTTTTGTTGTAACTTAGCAAACCCATTGGTAATAATGCCTAGCTTGGCGTGTGGTTTTAACTTTGTAAGCAAGTCAACTGCACCAGGTAATGGCACACAAATAGAGGCCATAGCATCCAAGAAGCCATCGTTAAGCTCTTTTGCTGGTACATCGAGTTTATTTGCCCACTCGGTAAAGCGAGTTATCTGTAGTTCACTGGCGGTAATTTCGTGCTTTTGATATGCAACCCACAGCGGCTTATTGGTTGCTTGGTAATGATGATAATCTGACTCAGTAAATTCTACGCCGTAATGTGCAAACATCACTTTTAAACCTTCAAATGCATTAAAGCTAAAAAGCGTTTCATCGGCATCGAATAATACGTGGCTATACTTCATGGTTATCCTAATTACTGGTTGAATAGGGTAGGGTGTGAAAATGGCGCCATGGCCAATGTCAGCGCTTGTACATAAGTACTTTCGCGCGTGGCAAGATGATTGGTTAATAAGCCAATAGCACCACCTTGTTGTTTGATATTAACGGTATTGAATGCCTCATCCATGACATCACCTAGTTCTTTACCAGCTAGCAAGGCATCGTAAAAAGGTTGCGGTAACGGTAGGTTGCTACTGCGACCCACGCTAAATTGCTGCTTGTTTGCAATCACTACAAAGGCAAAGGTTGCAGCGCCATAACTAAATTGTTCTGCGCCACCTTCCATTGCTGTATAAAAATCGGCGTCAAAGTGATCTTGGCAATACTTAACGCGATTTTCAGCGCCGATACGGGTTTCATCTTCACCTAGTGGCTGATCAGGTACGCCAGAAGGTGCATCTTCACCTTTGCACTCAATGGTATGATGTGGGAAATAAAGACTAAAGACATGTTTAGCCGCGTTAATTTTAACGGGGTTCTTTGAACCAACAATAACACGTAATGTTTGTTTCAAGGCGACGACTCCATTGTTTTCACCAGAGTCAGCAGTGTACCCGAGTGAGTTAAATCGGCAAGTCAACCGGGGCTAAATTTTCAAGGGCGCGTTTTTTCAAAATAATATCTTTGATCAACGGGGTTAGCACAAGCTCCATTGCTAAGCCCATTTTGCCTCCAGGTACCACAAGCGTATTGATACGAGACATAAAGCTGCCTTCAATCATGCTCAAATAGTACGGAAAATCGACGTCATCTATGCCACGAAAACGAATCACAACAAAGCTTTCGTCTAAAGAAGGAATATCTTTTGCGCTGAATGGGTTTGAGGTATCAACCGTCGGCACTCGCTGGAAGTTGATATGAGTACGTGAAAACTGCGGGGTAATGTGGTTAATGTAGTCATCCATTGAACGCACAATAGAGCCCATTACCGCTTCTCGCGAATGGCCTCGTTCAGAGGTGTCGCGAATGAGTTTTTGGATCCACTCAAGGTTGATAATTGGCACCATGCCAATCAATAAATCGACATGCTTAGCAACATCATGATTCTCATCGACAGCACCACCATGAAGACCTTCATAGAATAAGATATCTGTATTTGATTCTAAATCTTGCCAAGGGGTAAAAGTTCCTGGAAGTTGGTTATAAGGCACCGCTTCGTCGAAAGTATGTAAGTAACGTCTGATTTTACCTTGGCCGGTTTCGCCATATTGGTAAAAAAGCTCTTCAAGGGCACCAAAATCATTAGCTTCTCGGCCAAAGTAGCTAATGTGCTTACCTTCTTGTTGTGCTTCACGGATTTTTTTATCCATTTCAGGGCGAGTATAACGATGAAAGCTATCGCCTTCGATGAAGGCGGCATCAATGCTTAAGCTTCTAAAAATGTGCTTAATTGCATTGGTGGTTGTGGTAGTTCCCGCCCCAGATGAACCGGTAATAGCGATGATAGGGTGTTTAGCTGACATAATTATTCTCGTTATTGTTGATACCAGTCGGCTTAAAAATTTAACCATTCTAGTGTGTTAAATGGTCAGTGGCATAACTCGATTGGTATTACCGTGCATAAAATCAATCAGTAGAAACCGATAAAAAACGAACACGTCCTAGTTATAAAGGTCGAGCATGGTAAGGTCAAGTGACTGGCGGATTAATTAACGCTATCATGGGCTGATAAAAATTAAAACGAGAGAACAACATGAAATTGATTTCGTCTTTACTTTTCGTCGCAGCAGGGACATTGTTTACCAGTCACGCACATGCAGCGATGCCTAAAAGCGAAATATTACTTGCCGATTTAGACACCCCATATGGTATGCAGGTGTCGCGAGTAACCGATGATAAAACTTATAATAATCAACCATTTTTAGTTGATACTGGGCTTTACTACACCCATGAAGTTGTTGGCGAAAATGGCCAGTCACAAACCGATATTGCGTTTTATGACTTTGCATCTAAGAGCAGCGTGAATATCACCAATACTGCTGTCAGTGAATACTCGCCAACGCTAATGCCAAATCAGCAAGCCTTGTCGGCAATCGTGGTCGAAGCAGATGGTAAGCAAAAGTTATGGCAGTATCCATTAGCAGAAGAGCCTGCCGCGAGCCGAATTTTTGAATGGATTGAGCCTGTTGGCTACCATGCGTGGGGCGCTGATGAAGACCTGATCATGTTTATCTTAGGTGAGCCGCATACATTGCAATACACTCGTGTTGCTGCGGCTAAACCGCGTGTCATTGCTGATGATATTGGCCGAACTTTAATTTTTGATAAACACACAAACAGTTATTTATTTAGTTATAACAAAAACAATCAACATTGGGTTGCACGCTTTGCGCCGCAAACTGAGGAAGTGAGTGATTTATTTAGATTACCTGAGTCGGTGCAAGACTTTGCTTTAATTGATAAAGACACTGTGGCTTATGCGGTTAATAACCGAGTTCATAAGCGCAGTTTGACTGAGCCTGAAGTGGTATCACAGTGGCTTGATTTAAGACGCTTTTGTGAAGGCTCAATCTCGCGTTTAAATTACAAACAGAGCAAACTGGCATTTGTATGTAATAAGTGAAATGACCCGTTTTCCAACTCGCATTCATAAAAGTGCACAGCCCATTCATTATGGTATTGCATTTAAAGTCACCTCACCTGAAGCTGCAGAGCAATTTATAACTAAGTTAACTGCTATTTTAGCGCAATAAAAAAGGGCCACATTGTGGCCCTTTTCGCATTTGCTTTAATTAGCGCTTAAGGAAGCTATTCACCGAATTTAACTCACGGTTTTTCAGTGCAATACAATCATTAATGCTTTCTTCAAGCTTACTAAGAGAACGTGCATAACCTGGTACTTCAGTGATTTTATCGTTGAAGAAGGCTTTGGTTTTCTCTAGGCTTTTCGCATCGCAGCTTGCCGTCGTGAAGAACGGTAAATTTGGTACAAAGAACGGTGGTAAGTTCTTAGTGATAGCATCGTAATTGTTGTAAATCCACTCAATAAACAGTGCTTCACGCTCTTTACCATAGCCTAAACCACCTAATAACGTACGCATATCAGAGGCTGTTACGTTATCTGTTAAGCTGTATTCTAGAACCGCTTTTTGTAACTCAGGTTTACCAAAGTAACCCATCGCTGCCAGCATCTTAGTACGCACTTGTGGATCTTTGGTGGTTTTAAAGGTTTGTTTGTACTTTTCAAGTAACTTTGCATCGCCATGGTAAGCAGCAAGGTTTAAGTAAGTTGAGGCTAAATATGGGTCAACATTTTCAGGGTTGTTTAAGTACAGTGCCGCTTGTGCTTTTGCGGTATCAATGACTTTTTGATCTTGACCATCAAAACCTAAACGGGCAATAACTTGCGCACGTAATTGCGATACCGCCGCGTCTTCATCTGTTTTTGCCGTTAATCCATATTGCTTAGCAGCAGGTGCAATGCTGTTTCGAATAAACTTAGGCCATAGGTCTCGGTTACTGTCGTCTTCGAATACGCGTTTTTGAGAAGCAAGGTAACCTAATGCTGTGTTTGCTACTAATGGGTGAGCATCACTCACAAAGGCTTCTAAAGTTTGCATTAAGTGAGCCGCAGAGATAACACCTGCATCAAGTAATGAATCAACCGCAGAAAGTAGCGCTAAGCGCTCACGTACCGTTAGCTTGTCAGCAGCGTTCTCTAACAGGGCATTAAACTGAGCATCATCTAATACCCAGCGGTAATAACCCATGGCACCTTGATCTGGGTAGATCCACTCAGGTTCAAAGTCGAGAGTCAGTTGCTGTGTTTCTTTATTCAGCAGTACATTTGCGGTTTTAACTTTGTCGCCCGCACCATACTTAATTGCAACCGGAACATTCCAAAGTTGTGCTGGTGCATCAACGCCAGCATTTACAAAGCGGCTTTGGCTGATATTAATTTTCTTACCATCTTGCGTTACTTTAATAAGTGGGAAAGATGACTGTTCGATAAACGATTTAAGAACACTTGCCACATCTTTATTAGACGCTTCGCCTAGTGCTTGCCATAGATCAGCAGCTTCTGCATTTTTATACGAGAATTTCTTCAAGTAAGCACGAATACCTTGCTGGAATGCCTCTTCGCCAATCCAGTTTTCAACCATAGATAAAACCGCGCTACCTTTACTGTAGGCAAGGCCAAGGCCATCCATGATGTCAGCTTCAGTTTTGATTGGCTTACGGATAGGTTTAGTACTTAAACGCGCATCCAGTGCCATTACATGATTTTGTGGTAAGTCTAAGTGAGACTCAAATTCTGGGTTGATTTGTGCAGTGATTTTCGCTGCCATCCAGCTTGCGAATGCTTCGTTTAACCATAAATCATTCCACCACTTCATAGTCACTAGGTTACCGTACCACTGGTGAGCTAACTCATGGGCAATGATTGATACATTACGCTCTTTTTTGCTGCGCGTTGCTGTTGCTAGGTCTACTAGTAAAATGTCTTCACGGTAAGTCACTAGGCCTGCGTTTTCCATTGCGCCAAATGGAAACTCTGGCACTGCCACTGAGTCTAGCTTTTTGTATACGTAAGGAATGCCAAAATAATCTTCTAGCGCTTTTAACACTCGCGGCATATTTTCTTTTGCGTAATCAGCAAGGTGAATTTTACCTTGTGGAGTCAATACGCGGCCAGGGATTGGCATGCCTTTAATTTCAAGCTCTTCAAACGGGCCAACAGCCATAGCGACTAAGTAAGAAGGAATCGGTGGTGTTTTGTCAAAAAAGTGCGTTGTCATATCGCCATCAACTTTGGTTTTTAAAACCGGTGTATTGGCATACACTTTTTGTGATGTTGGCGCTGTGATAGTTAGCTGAAATGGAATTTTATAACTTGGCTCGTCAAAAACGGGGAATGCACGACGCGCATCGCTCATTTCAAATTGCGTGAAAAGATAAGGTGTGCCTTGATCTAAAGTTTTATATAAACCAACACTTTGGCGGTTATAAGGTGCGGTAAAATCAACTTTTAAAGTGTATTTGCCTGGCTGAATTTTTTCTTCACAAGCGAATTTAACTTTGCCTGTTTTTAGCATTTCAGCATTTAGGTCACAGTTTTCTGCACCTAAAATTTTCGCCATGCTAACTGCATAATCAATACCGTTTAATTCGATATAATTGGTTGCTTTTAGAACCTCTAAAGCAATTTCGGTATGACCAGAAAAATTGTCTTTGGCAGGATCAAGCGTAAGTTCTACTTGTTGTGAGCTAGGCTTGGCAAGCTTTTCGATAACATATTCATTGGCATGGGCAGAGCTAACAGCAAGTGCAACACTCACCGTTAATAGGCTTTTTAAGAACATAAGTATCCCTGATTTTTTGTTGTTAGAAAGGCACCTGCTATGAGGGGCGAATCACCATGCTATCAGGTTTTAATTTGAACAGTAATAAATAGTTAGTAACAAAGTTTGTCAGTTAATTATGGCGGTCAATGAAACGCTGCCAATGCAGTTGCGGGTTTATTTGTCGGACGTTTTGCAGCACGGTATTTAATAATTGCATATCAGCAAAGCGTTGTTCGTTGAAATCTTTAAAACCAAGTAAGTAGTTAAAGGCGTCTTTGCAGTTGGCTTGCAGTGCATGAATTCGCACTTGTTGTTCAAAGTTAAGCCGTAAGCTACTAATTGCGGTTTTCATACCTTGCTGATCAACTGTAGGAATAGCGCATTTTTGCAAATAACCAGCACGTTCACCTTCACCCGAAAACCAAATGCGCACTTTTTCGCTATAGCGACCTGATTTAGCGGGTAAATCAAACATCAGTCGTTGTTGATTTTGACTTGTTAAAAAGTCTAAGTACTGATCAAGCCCAGCATCGAGTAATGCATTATGGATAGGCACATAGCGGGGTTTTATCTTGCCATGCGTATGAAAATCAAAGCAGCGAATGCCATCAAGGGTAACAATATTATCAAGGGTTAAATGGCCAATTTCATCGCTGTAGGCACCGGTGTAATAGGCAAACAAAGGCAGCCAAAAGTGCCAATGCTTAGCTTGTTCACGTGCTAAACGCTGATCACCATAAATGTAACCATTATACAGGGTATGTAATTCCATGGCCGAAAAGGGCCTACGACCAAGATGGGACTTCAACCTAATACCTTGATAATAAAGATGTGTCGAAGAGTATACCTGATAAGTATCAAGTTTCCAGCTTAACGACACTGCCATAAATACGGCCGTGTCGTTATAAGCTTAAGGATTGCGATTAATCGCAAAGAGCTTTAGCTAAACCAACCGGTTCGATTTCAACGCATACTTGATCATCGTTCCAGTTTAAACCAACAAGCGCATCATCTTCGTTAAGGTCTTCAACCCACTCATCAAGAAATTCGTCTAGGCCAATTTCAACAGGGGTATAGTCTTGCCACTCATCTTTACATTGTGCTTTTGCAGCGTCTTCAGTACCCCAAAGTAATAAGACATCAGTGTCGCTAAATTGGTTTGATTCACAGACAACAAAACCACCATCTTCGGCACCCAGTGCCCACATAGATTCGTTCAAACGAACTTTTTCTACAAAGCTAACTAATTCTGATTCAATTTCGATATCGCTCATTTGCGTAACCCTTATCTTTATATTCGTGGATCTGTTTGTTGTACCGCCGCTTTATCGGCGAATTTATGATAAAAATCAACTAAGTTTTCTAGTTGGCTAAAATCAGTTAATTCGCGGAAGCGGATCCAATCTAGCAAGCAGTATAAACTGATGTTTAGGTATTCACAGCTTTTAAATACTGGCTCCGATAAATGAGTATTTAAATAGGCTAATGTTTCAACAATTCGTTCATTCTGTAAATTAAAAAATAGTTTGTCGCTGTTGGTATCAAACCCAGAACGCTGACAAAGTAAAATTTCTACTAATGAATCATTGCAGGCATTGATAATGGTTAAGTAGTTCTCTTGCTGCCAGCTAAGTAATGGCTGATCTGCTTTTTCGAGCAGATAGCGAATAATGGAGTTGGAATCACATAAGGTAAAATCATGGTCGATTAATACAGGAATTTTTCTGGCAGGGTTATGAGCTATCATGGTTTGTCTGTCTTGCTCAGAGAAAATATCCAAATTAATAAAATCAATAGCTAGGTTATTAAGTGCAGCCCAAATCCGAATACGGCGCACAAAAGGTGAGGTGGTCGAGCCTAAAAGTTTCATTTTGAGATCCTTCGCAAAAAAAAGCCGCTATGAAGCGGCTTTTTGAAATCGATTTGTAAATTAGTCAGTACGGCTTGTTACTTCTAGAAGATGATAACCAAACTGGGTCTGCACTGGGCCTTGTACTTGGTTTATTGGTGCAGAGAAAACGACTTTGTCGAACTCTGGAACCATCATGCCAGGGCCAAACTCACCTAATGCACCACCATCTTGACCTGATGGGCAATTAGAATGAGCACGAGCAAGCTCTGCAAAGTCAGCTCCTTGCTCAATTTGCTGCTTTAAATCCAAACAGTGAGCTTCACTGTCTACGAGAATGTGTCTTGCACTGGCTACTGCCATAACATCTCCCTAATGTGTGTTTTAGTATTAAATCACTAGTTTAGTTCAATATTTACCGAACGAAAAATTAAATTTATTTTGCAGTCAGCTCAGCTTCAATTGCATCGCGTAAAGTTTGCGATTGTGGCTTAGTTTTACTATTAAAGCGTTGCACTGTCTTACGATCTGCAGACACTAAATATTTGTAAAAGTTCCAGTTAGGTGAGCTGGTTGCTTCATTTAGGTGTTTGAATATTGGGTTCGCATCGCTACCACGAACGGCACTGGTAGCCAACATATTGAAGGTTACGCCATAATTGATGAAACATACTTTTGCCGTGTCTTTTTCATCGTCTTCTTCTTGAAAAAAGTCATCTGATGGAAAACCTAGCACAACTAAGCCTTGGTCTTTATATTCTTTATGAATGGCTTCTAAACCTTCAAACTGGCCGGTAAAACCACAATTACTAGCGGTATTTACTATTAAGAGTGGTTTATCTTTGAATTCACAAAAATTAATAGACTCTTTTGAACGCAACTTTCTCATTGTGACATTGGTAAAATCATCACATTGGCTGCTTGCTTTAGCAGTTGGCGTAGCCTCTGTGGTTTGTGCTGCAAGGTTCGTTGTTATTAGGCCTGCTGCAAGTAACAAAGCATATTTATACATAGTTATTTCCCGCTAGTTATTTGTGATGAATATACGCTAATATGCAGCAAAGTGATCATTTAATTTCAGCTATTTATGACGATTCGCAAAGCAACACAAAACGATTTAACTGATATAGTCGCGATTTATAACGAGACCATCCCTGGGCGTATGGTTACCGCAGATACCGAAGAGGTGTCGGT
This sequence comes from Pseudoalteromonas sp. PAST1, assembly GCF_021532515.1. Classification (NCBI taxonomy): domain Bacteria; kingdom Pseudomonadati; phylum Pseudomonadota; class Gammaproteobacteria; order Alteromonadales; family Pseudoalteromonadaceae; genus Pseudoalteromonas; species Pseudoalteromonas sp. PAST1. The sequence continues at coordinate 115,031 of NZ_JAKGBH010000009.1, forward strand.
GGCAGACAAACAAGCTTGGTTTGATAGCCATACAGAAAAAAGACCTATCTTTGTTTTTGAGCAACAAGGTAAAGTAATTGCTTGGTTAAGTTATAAGTCTTTCTATGGCCGCCCAGCTTACGATGGCACGGTTGAGATTAGTATTTACATCACCCAGCAGGCTCAAGGGCAAGGGCTAGGTAAACAATTGCTTACATTTTCAGAACAGCATGCAAAAACACTTAATATCAAGGTATTGTTAGCTTTTATCTTCAGCCATAACCTACCGAGCATAAAACTGTTTAATCGCTTTGAATACAAGGTTTGGGGAGAGCTTCCAGAAATTGCAATTATGGATGATAAAGCTTATGGCTTGACAATTTTGGGTAAGCACTTGCAGCCTTAACCTTCTCAAAAACTAGTAAAAAAATACGGTGTAAATTGTGCGGTAAAAGATTTTTAGACTACGCTAAAAAGGTCGGTTTTTATAGTGAGTCTTATTTACGGTGCGAAAAATATTAATAGTTGATAGTAATAGTGTACTTGCGATGCGTGTAAAAGTTCTACTCGAGCTTATCGGTTGCGAAGTTGAGCTATTACACTTTTCAATGATAGATGATACCGTTCTAAAACAGCAATATGATCTCGTTGCTGCTTCACATGGGGTGCCAACAAGTATCATTGAAGAACTAATGAATGACTTTTCTCAAGAGCATTTCTTATTACTCGCACCGAAAGCACAACGCAGTGACTTACTTGAACATTTTAGTGAAATTAACCGTCTCTTACCTAATGCCGTTGTGATATACCCTTTTTTCGCAAATAAAGAGATAAGCACGCTTCTAGAGGGAATATTAGAATTAGACAGCGACAATATCCTCAAACTTCCTACTGTATTGCTCGTTGATCATTGCCCCGACCGGTTACAAAAAATAGCGCAAAACTTAAAGGGCGCGCATATCAAAACCATCACCGCTGATAACATGAGCTTTGCAATGGAGTTAATTCATGAGCATGCAATTGATTTATTGATTAGTGATTTTACTTTTGAAGATGGAACAGGGCTTGAATTGTTTATAAAGCTGAAGTCGTTGCAGCCTGAAAGTCGTTGTTTATTATATACCTCAAAGCCTGATCAAGTTTCCATGGTTGCTGCCATTCGTCAGGGTGTTGAAGATGTTTTGATCAAACCGATTGATGATAATGGTTTATTGCAATCAGTTCATAAACTATGGCAAACAGAGCTTCTCAAACGTCATAATTCAGAACTTGTTGAAAGACTTCAGAGTACCGTTGATGCGCTTATAGAAAAGGACAGTTTATTAAGAGTTATTTTTAAGCATACTCCCGACGCTATTATTTTATTTGAACGATGCGGAAAGGTAATCGAAACTAACGATGCCTGTGAACAATTATTTGATAAACAGCACCATGAATTTGAAAGCTGTTCGGTATTTGATTTTTTTGATGCGCCTTCAATAACACGTATTAAAGAAAAAATTACGACGCTAAGTAAAAACCGCCAATTTAGCTGTGATCTAAGAATGCTTAAAAAAGATGGCAATGATATTCCATTAGTGGGATCGTTTAATGAAATAGATCATCATGGCGAGATTGCGTTAGCGGGGATCTTTAAAAACGTTACACACTTAAAAGAAAAGGAAGATTTGCTACTTGAAGCAAAAGATTTGCTTGAAGAAGAGGTAAAAGCGCGAACAGCTCAGCTAGAGCACGCAAAAGATGTGGCTGAAGCTGCAAACTTAAGTAAGTCTGAATTTTTAGCGAATATGTCTCATGAACTCAGAACGCCAATGCATTCAATCTTAAGTTTTGCTCGTTTTGGACTTGATAAAGTTGCCAATAATGATCTGAGTAAAGACAAGTTAAATAAGTATTTATCGCGTATAGAACAAAGTGGTGAGCGCTTATTGTCACTGCTTAATAATTTGCTTGATCTTTCAAAACTGGATGTTGGTAAATTTCCCTTTAATCCGCAAAAACATAACCTTAGCAGTATTATAAAAACCAGTATTGATGATGTCTCAGGGACTGCTCTTGAGAGAAATATTGCTATTCGTTTAATTGGCTTTGAGAAAAGTATTTTGCTCGATTGTGACGAAGAGCAGATAAACCAAATAATGCGCAACTTGCTTGGTAATGCACTTAAATTTAGTGAGCCTGCCAGTGAGATAGATATTCAGCTAACTATGAATAATGAAATGGCTGAAATATCAGTAATAGATCGTGGTATAGGAATTCCCGAGTCTGAACTTGAAAAAATTTTTGCGAAGTTTGAGCAAAGTAGTAAAACCAATAGTGGTGCTGGAGGTACAGGACTTGGTTTAGCTATTTGTCGTGAATTTGTAGCCTTACATCAAGGAACGATTACGGCAAGAAATAATGAATATGGAGGTGCAACTATTTTAGTAAAGCTTCCATTGAGGATAGATCTACCTCAACACTTAGCGAATGAAGATAGATCTGTAAAGTTAAATTAATAAAACGGAAGTGTTAGACATGGCCTTAAAGAGAATTTTAGCCGTCGATGATGAACCATTTAACTTAGAAATAATTGAAGAGATTCTTGAAGAGCTCGACTTTGAACTGAAAATGGTCAGTAGCGGTCCAGAGTGTTTGGCAGTAGTTGAAGAGTTTGATCCTCAGGTTATTCTGCTTGATGTGAGTATGCCACAAATGAGTGGTTATGATGTTTGTCGAAAACTAAAAGAGAATCCAAATACCGAGAAAATAATCGTTATGTTTGTTTCAGCAAGAGGAACGGTTGAAGAGCGTATGGAAGGCTATTCAGTTGGAGCTGAGGACTATATAGTTAAACCATTCGGGCATGAAGAATTAAAGCTTAAACTGCAGCACTTACATCAAGTATTGATAGAAAAAGAATCGCTAGAGCAACAAGTTGAAGATGCGACTTCAACAGCATTTAATGCCATGGCAAACAGCAGTGAAATGGGGCAAATAGTCAACTATATCGAGCATATAGGTGCTATTGAAGATGAGCAAGAGCTGGGCAAGGCTCTGCTTAACTGTCTAAGCTCATTTGATTTACAAAGCAATGTTGAGTTTCGCTTAGAGTCTGGCATTGAGCACTTTTCAATTTCGGGCATGTGTTCGCCAATCGTTATTGAGTTATTTGAAATGCTCAAAAATAAAGGCCGACTCCATGAATTTTCGAATCGAATTTTAGTCAATTACGAAATGATCAGCTTACTAATCTTAAATATGCCAGACCAAGACCCTGATAAGCATGGCCGAATTCGGGATCATATTTGCTTTTTAGTCAGTGTTACAGAACAGCAGCTTAAAGCGATCATCACAAAAAAAGAATTGCTCAGACAACAGCAACAACTTAATGATGCTGTAGGTAAAGTTCACAGCAAGTTTTCGGGACTCATCGAACTTCTAAATGAAAATCGTGTAAATAACGAGGCTGTATTTAAGCAGCTTCAAGAAGACTTAGAACGACGTATACCAACCATGGGCTTAGATGAGGACCAAGAGGTTTTTATCTATCAAAAGGTCGACGAAACCATTCAAAACTCTGTTGCACGTGAAGAGTCAGTTCAGGGAGTAAAAGCGGCATTCAAAGAGATTGAAAATGATTTATCGCAATTATTAAAGCAGTAAGTTACAACTTAAGCTATCAAGCATCTCTGGGCAGCCCTTTTTCAACAATGCGAATTAAGCGCGCAGTTTTACGAAGCCTTAACTGGCGCTTATTTTTTTGCTGCTCAAGCGCCCACTCGATATGCTCAGCGACCAAAGCTGTAGCGGTTGTTAACCTTTGCGCTAAAGCCTCAATTATCTGCTCATTGTAATCAGCGTTACCTAATCCGACAGCGAGGTTCCTTAACCAGCGCTCGTGACCAATGCGGCGTATAGGGCTGCCTTCAGTATTTTTTAGAAAGGTTGCCTCATCCCAAGCAAATAAGGTCAGTAAGTCTTGATCTTTAAGTTGTTTTCTTGGGTGAAAGTCGGCTTCATCGGTCAGCTGGCCATAGCGATTCCACGGGCAAACTAATTGGCAGTCATCACAGCCATAAACGCGATTACCTAACAGTGGGCGATACTCTTCAGGAATAGCGCCTTGCAATTCAATGGTAAGGTAAGAGATACATTTGCGGGCATCAACTACATAAGGTTCGACAATCGCGCCGGTTGGGCACAGTGTCATACAGGCAACGCATTTACCACAGCCCTCAAAGCTATTTTCTTCATCAATAGGCAGGGGGATATCAACAAACAGCTCCCCTAAGAAAAACCAAGAGCCCGCTTCTTTATTGATTAGCAAACTGTTTTTACCACGCCAGCCTAAGCCTGCTTTTTCGGCTAGTTGTCTTTCAAGCACGGGGGCTGAATCAACAAAAGGACGAAAACCTAGCTGGCCTATATGCTGCTCTATTTGTTGGCCTAATTTTTTTAGGCGGTTGCGAATTAATTTATGATAGTCACGACCTAATGCATAGCGACTGATGTACGCTTTATCTGTTTGCTTGAGGTTCCTAGCAAAGCTTGCATCAGGCGGCAGGTAGTTCATTTTTACTGAGATGACTCGTTGCGTGCCAGGTACCAGCTCTGCGGGGCGCGCTCGCTTCATACCATGGGCTGCCATGTATTCCATCTCACCGTGATAGCCTAAATCTAACCAGCGCTGCAGTTGAGCTTCATGTTTCGTTAGGTCAATATCAGTGATCCCGACTTCTGCAAAGCCAAGGTCTTTACCCCATTGCTTTATTTGCAGTGCGAGTTGTTCATAATCAATAGCGGGTGTTGTCACGGTCAATAAAAAAGTAGCCAAGAAGCGGCTACTTTAACATAGTTTGACTCAGAGCAGCAGTTAAAAGCCGATTACACAAAGCGTTTTAGCTGCTCTTGGGTTTGTTGGCTCAGTTTGTGTGATTGCTGGCAGTCAGCGAGTGATTCATCAATCTGCTGTTTAGCTTGCTCACCCAGAGCAACTATTTGCTCAACAGTTTGATGAGTGTGGGTTTGGGTTTGCTCAAGTAAATGCACCGCACTAACAATCTGCTGTAGTTGTTGTTGGTTTTGCTCAAATTCGCTAAGCATATTGCTAAAGCCTGTAGAGGTATTGCTAATCGCTGTTTCAGCTTCACTCGAGTGGCTAATTAGTTGCTCAGATTCTTTATTGGTTTCGCTAACAAGACTATTCATTTGATTAATAAAATCAGTTATTTGGCGGGTTGCGTCGTTTACTTTAACCGATAGTGATCTAACTTCATCGGCAACCACGGCAAAGCCTCGGCCAGCTTCACCGGCACGTGCCGCTTCAATTGCAGCATTCAGTGCAAGTAAATTGGTTTGGTCAGAAAACTCTTCAACCATTTTTAAAATGGCGCGAATATTCTCGCTGTTTTCTTTTAGGCCAGACACAGTTGCAGAAAAGTTACCTAAAATTTGGCTGATCATCGCAACCTTTTTAACTAATGCTGATAACTCAGTGGCTGAGTGTTTTACAAAGTTTAAGTGCTCACTGTTAACATGGTGCACGCTATCAGTGTTCGCTGAGATATTCTCAAGGCTTGAAGTTATTTGGTTACTCGAATCAGTAATGGTTTGGCTAAACTTGATTTGCTGGTGGCTCATTTCTGCGGTTTGCTGCATTGAATGAGTCATCTTTGAACTACTATCTGCACTGGCTTGTGCACTTTGGTATGTGGTGGCTAATAGATTTGCTAAATGAACTGTAAAGGTATTGTACTGCTCACTTAAATCACGAAATTCATCGTAGGTAAAATGCGGTAACTTGGCAGATAAATCTGCATCATGACGGTTGATTTGCTCAAGTGTATCGCGCATTGCTTGCACTGGGCGCACAATTAAAAAGCGCATGTAGAAAATAGTAAAAATAAAGCTCGCGATGATAACAAAGGTCATTAACCAAAATAGTCCCATGCCAACTTGTTGCTCTGACAGGCTGCTATAAAGCCAGATCAAAGTAATGGCCTGAAACGCAAACACAAAACCTAAATTACCGACAATCTTACGTGTAAGAGTGTAAAAGAATGTTTGTTCGATAAAATTATAAATGCGCATATAGCTACTCATTAAGGTGTTGTGTTGATTCATTTTGGCGTAATTTTTTATTATTCAATGTCACATAATTCAACAGTATAGCTTAGTTTTGTTGAGTTACAGTGACTGCAGTGTCATTTGTGTATGGCACGGAAAATTAGTAAAAATACCATCTACGCCATACTCTAGCATTAATTCGATATCTTCCACTTTATCGACCGTGTAAGCATAAACTTGAAGGCCGCGTTGTTTTGCGTCAGCAACAAACTCATGGTTTATAAAGTTTTTATCTACATGAATGCTATAGGCATGCAGTTTTTGCGCAAACTCGCTGTAATTAATTGGGATAGAAGCGGTAAGTGCACCAATCTTTACCCACGGCAGTTTTTGCTTAAGCCACATCAGTTGGTGGTGATCAAATGAAGAGACTAGCAGGTTATCTCTAGATATTTTTCCTGCACTGACATTTGACTCAATAAGCTCTACAAACTTGTCTAACGAAAAAGTATGTTTAAGCTCTAGATTAAGCAAGGTTTTATCACCAACCCAATCGATTGCCTGCTGTAAAGTGGGCACGCATTCGCCATTGCCTGCATCGTATTGTTGAATTTGCTCTTTGGAGCAGGCGTTTACTTTACCGCGACCTGAAGTTGTGCGATCAAGCCAAGTGTCGTGAATAATCATGTAATCATCAAGGCAGCTTTGCACATCAATTTCGATGCCATCTACTGCTAAATCAACAGCGGCGATAATGGCGCTTTGAGTATTTTCTGGGTAGGTACCACTGGCACCTCTGTGAGCGAATACTTTCATTATTGCTTATACCTACGATTCACTGACCATGTTTCATAAAAAGCGGCACTAATCACCAGTGCGCCACCAATAAGAGTGCTAATTGAAGGTTGCTCATGCAAAATTAAAAAAGCGAAAAACGTACCGTATAAAGGCTGCAAACACGATATTAAACCAGCGGTTGAAGCTGATAAGTTTTTTAGGCTTGCTGCAAACAGTGAATGCGGTGCTGCTGTAAAAATAACCCCTACAGTAATTAATAGCAGCCAATTTATTGTATCAACTTGTAATGGCGGTACCTCGACAAAGGCACTCAGCATAATGCAGGCGATCCAAGTTTGGTAAAGCATGGTTTGTGGGCCGCTATATTGGCTAAAGTAACGCTTATGAACGATATTTCGAAAAGCAAAAAAGAACGCAGACAAAATACCAATAGCAATACCTAGGGTGACATCATTGCCTAAGCTGGCATCAGGAATAAGTAAATAAATACCAAGCATTACTACTAAGGCGCTAAAAATATCTTTGAGCTGTGGTTTGCTGCCATGAAAAAAAGGCTCTAAAAACACCGTGATAACAGGGTAAGTAAAAAAGGCAATCATACCGACAGCAATACCTGCTAACTGCATACCTGCGAAATAGGTGAGCCAATGTATTCCAACAGTGACGCCAAGTAACAAGGCTATAAGGTAGTCGCGACGCGAGTGAAGCTTAATCGCTTTGTGTTGAATTGTAAGTAAGATCAGTAAGGCACAGCCAGCAATTGCTGTTCGGTAAACGGTAATATCTAATGCACTTAGGCTGACTAGTTTAGCGAATAATGCAGTCCCCCCAAATAGGAGTACTGCAATATGTAAGTATATTAGGCTCTGTTTGTGCGCCTGCATTACAAACCTTGTTATTGTTGTTATTAACTCTCTTTGTAACGGTAATCCTTTACTTTGTAAACTCCCCAAATGGGCTAATCCATTCGTTTAGTTCCAATATTTCCATCCCTGCAAGTAATAGTGCAGCACATTAGGCTCATCAAGCGTCGATACTTTTTCATTGTTAGCACTAATATCCGGGGTAAAAATAAACAATTGTGCATCATTTTCTGGGCGGTAAAAGCGGGTTTTAACCGGTAATACTTGTTGGTTACTACACATCAAATTGCAAGCCATAACAAAGCCCCATTCGCCAAAAGAGGGCACATTCAAATGGTAAGGCAAGGTGTGTGCAAAGCCCGCTGCACTGAGCGTATTATTGATAGACCAAAATGCGTGTTTCGCAAAAAATGGACTGGTGGCCTGGGTCACTACAATACCGTTATTTGGTAATCGTGTTTTTACTAGTTGATAAAACTGCTGACTGTAAAGCCGTGCTAAATTGATTGCTTTTGGATCAGGTAAATCAATAAAAATAATATCGAACAGCTGTTCGCTTTGCTCAATAAACACATAAGCATCTTGATGAATAACCGTCACTTTAGGGTCACTGAGTGAGTGCTTGTTAAGAGTTGTCAGGTTGTGATTAGTTTGCGCAAGCCTAGCTACTGCTGGGTCTAAATCAACTAGGGTAATAGACTCTATTTGCGGGTACTTCAAAAGCTCTCTGGCTGCTAAGCCATCGCCACCACCTAAAATTAAAATACGTTTTGCATTGCCATGGCGCACCATAGCGGGATGAATAAGCGCTTCGTGATAGCGATACTCATCAATCGATGAAAACTGTAAGCCACCGTTTAAATAAAGTCTAATATCATCTTTATGGCGAGTGAGTACAATTTGCTGATAGGGCGTTTGCTCTGAGTGTACAACACGGTCATCGTAGATTTGGCTTTGCCAAAGATGGGTAAGCTGTTTACTCGCAAATAAGCAAAGCACTAATACTGAGCAGACTAAAACTAAAGTGAGCCTAAGCACTTTTCGACGATTTGCGCTGATATGGTCGATAAAGTACCACAGCAATAACAGCGCAATACTTAGATTCATTAAGCCAAAGCTTAACGCTGTTTTAAAAACCCCAAGCCAAGGTAAAAATAGAAAAGGAAACAGTAAAGTCGCAAGCAGGGCGCCAAAGTAGTCAATAGATAACACATTGGCGAGGTTTGCTTTTAGCGCATAATGTTTTTCCATTAGGCGACTTAACAGCGGAATTTCTAAACCAATCAAAATCCCTATTAGCGTGGTGAGTAAAATACTAATTGCTTGCAGCGGTAAACCAAACGCATAACAGAAATACAGCAAGGGCACACTCAAACCACCAAGTAGCGCAAGCGCTAACTCAAAGCCAATAAAATACACCAGCAATGGCTTATCAGGCACAAAACGCGAAAAATAAGAGCCAACCCCCATTGCCGCCATATAGACGCCAATCGTCAGGGAAAATTGGGTGATGCTATCACCCAAAAAGTAGGCACCGGTAGTTGCGATCAGCAGCTCATAAATAATAGAGCAAAGGCCTGCAACAAAAATGCTAAACAGTAAAATGTGGCTTTCGCGAATTGATTTATTTACCACCTGGGCCGCCTCGTGAACGGAAACCTGCACTACCAATACTTTGCTCACGCAATTGTTTATCAACGCTTATCGTGAGGTGGTGATAGGAGTAAACTTGCCAATCTTGCTCTTTGTCACCTTTGCTATATGCCAAGAAGGAAAAGAAGAGCACGGGTGCTAAAAACAGTAACACAATAGGCCAAACTGAGATGCGCGATTCCATTGCTTTTATAGCTTCTGGGTTTAACTTATTAATTGGTTTATAAGTAATATCAGAGCCTTCACGCTCAGCTTCTAAACGATGCAGCATTACAAATAGCGCTACACCGCCGATGAAACCAGAAATCCATAACAGCGGTAGCATGAAATTACTGTTACCTTTGATTGGAATAATACGAAACGTATAACTAAAATGTTCGGCACGCTTATTTGGGCCAAACGTACTACTGACGTAGGCGCTATATTGCCCCTTCTTAGGGAAGTGGACATCGTGATGAGTATAATCACGGTACTCAGTCCATTTACCATCTGAATCGTGTCCGGTTTCTGCCCAAAGTTCATCAGAGTAACTAAATAAGTAGTTACCATCAGGGTCAAAAATTTCGATATCAATGGCTTTCCATGAGTTTAAAGGCAGTCTGCCTTTAATTTCCAAGCGCATCATTTGGCCATCTTCTGGCACTGTAAATAGGTAAGGTTTGTCTTGTCCGTCGTAGTCTTTAAAGTTGCCATATTGGCCACTAATAAGTGGCGCTTGTAGATCTGCACGTATCACTAAGCAAACAACAAATGTGATAGCGGCAATAATAAAAAGCTTATAGATGTTCATCCATTACTCCATAAATAAGCTTAAATAGCGATAGTGATGATAACAGCAACACAGATTGCAATGCTGCTTTCAATAACCGCAACGGCGGTGTTTTTGTCGTGCATTGCTTGGTCGAGTGAAATTTTACTAAAGATAATTTTATCAACGAGGTAACGTACAATTGGTAAAATTAAAAAGCCAAATAATGCGTCAATAAAGAATAAGCTTAAGCTTTGTTGCCAGCTATGAAAGCCACCAATGAGCGCATGACACAAGATAATAGCTAGCGCCAACATGGTGCCAGAAAAGCTAAGCGCTACGGCTTTGTTACCTTTTTCGAGCTGTTCGTGAAGATTAAAAGCAGTGAGGTGATCATAGCCTTTGGCAAAAATGATCAGCATTAGTTGCCCTAAAAAATAAAACACTATGGCCGATAACCAGCTGCCTTCGCCGGTTAATGCACCACCAATGATCAGCGCAGCAGCCATATAGTTTGCCGCTTGTACTAAGCCTACGGCCTCGTTTTGTTGGTTAATTAATTGCTCTTGGTTACAGAACAAACGCAGCAGTAACTTGTCATTCAAAATACGTGAGCAGGTTAGCAGTACCATACCTAATACACTGTACAGAGATACATTCATCAAATCGCTTAGCAAACCTTGACTAGGCCCAGCTAAAACAAAGCCATAAATAATGGTAATTGCCCCTAAATAGCCACCAATAGATAAACCTAAGGCACTGTTGGCATTATCGGTTAACTGGCTGGTGGTGTTATAAGGGGTTGCTAAGTTATACGACAGTTTTGCAACGGCTATGATCGCAATGAATAGACCAATATAGGCGCTGTTATAGGCCATCGTTGCGAGGTAATGGGTTAAGTTAATATCCATATAATTATGTTAGCTTGTTGTTATTTTCCGAAAATATTAACACAGAGTGTTTGTTGCAAAGAATATCAACGCTTCATTTTTGGCAGAATTAATTAATTTCTTAAAAGTTTCATCGCTTTTTTATGACAATTGTCATGATGTATTGCTTACAAATGTCGTTAAAAACTCATTCTTTTCTAAGTAACACTATACCTGTACCGATACATGTCGGTTTGTCATTCATTAATATAAAGGGTATAGCTATGAATCTAATTACTAAAAATATTTACGCGTTATTCGCTGCGGCAATTATATTTAACACAAATTACGTATTTGCTGAACAAAGTACTATAGATAGTATTGAACTTGCATCTCAACAGCATAACTTGTCAGAACTTACCGAAATAGCAAAAAATGCAGCAGGGTATGATGCAGCGCTTGTGAATTATCGCCTTGCTATTGCACATAATATCATGGGTGAAACTGAAAAAGCGCTTGCCTTACTTGATATTGCACAAGCAGCGCTTTTAGACGATAAACTTGACGCAGATAAAAGTGAGGCAAACGCATTGCTTGCTCAAGTGTATGGTTATCGTATTTCTATTAAACCTATTACAGGTTTTTACTACGGCATTAAATCGAACAATGCGTTAAATAATGCGGTGCAAATTGACAAAAGTAATCCTCGTGCTCATCTAGTTAAAGGTATAATTGCTTTAAACACACCTAGCATGTTTGGTGGCAGTAAACAGCAAGCGCTAAGCTCATTGAATGCGTCTCTTATTCACTATCAAAATGATAATAATGATGGTTATAAATGGGGGCAGGCGGAAGCATATGTCTGGCGTGGGTTAACATATCTAGCACTAAATGATGTGCAAAAAGCAGTGCAAGATTGGCAAACATCACTTGACCTTGCACCAAACTATACATGGCCTAAGATTTTGATAAATAACAATAAGCAGTAACTAATCGTGGGCAGCCATATGCTGCCCAAGTTTAGATAAAATTAAAAAAAGCCAAAAAATGGGATTGAGCATAAATGAAAAGTGACAGTTTTAGACAAAGCTTAGCAATTGAAAAAAAGCCTTACTGGGTCTGGGGGCCACTTGTTTTTTCAAGTTTTTATTTTTTACCGTTGATTCTAAGTTTTGAGCAATTCGCAGCTTTAGATATTTTTATTATAGTTATGATATATATAACTTTTATTTTTTACTATGTTAAAGCTGCTAATGCAAAAGGTGAAGACGCCCTCATTCCTGTGTCTATAATTGTTATTATTGCAACTTTTGGTACATATTTAACTCTTGGAACACAAACTTTATTTGGCTTTGCTTGCTATTTTTTGGGTTCAACTTTAGACAAAAAAAAGGCGTTTTAGGGCTAGTTGCTGTTGCTTTGAGTATTTTTCTCGCGGTGTATTTATTTGATTTGAATAATCCATATTTTATTGCGCCAGCACTCATCATCAGCATTGCACTTTATTTTATGGGACGTGCTGAGAGGCGTGAACGAATACATCAGTTAAGTGAACAAAAAAGTCAATATCAAATAGAACAGTTGGCAATGATTGCTGAACGTGAGCGCATTGCACGAGACCTTCATGATTTAGCTGGCCACAGTCTATCGTCGATTGCTCTGCAAGCAGAGCTAGCCGAAAAGTTAATTGTTAATGATAACGTTGAGCAAGCACAGAGTGAAATAAAGCAAGTGGCGGCCATTAGCCGAGATTTACTCAGTGATATTCGTAAAGCAGTAACAAATATGAAACAGTTTAACCTCACTAAACAGTTAGAGTTTTTGCAAGAAGAGCTAACACAAAATGGCTTTAATGTAATAGTAAACAATGAATTAACAAACTTATCGACAGCAACACAAAAAACCGTATCGCTTATTGTTACTGAGGCTTGCACTAATATTTTAAGGCATAGTAAAGGGAATGAAGTTTTAATTGATATTAGTAAGGAACTAATATCAATTAAGGATAACGGTATAGTAACCACATTTAAAAGTGGCAATGGCATTAATGGCATTAAGCAGCGTACTGAAGCACTTGGCGGAGAGCTTATTGTGGAAAATAAAAAAGGGTTTAACCTGACTATGAATTTTCGAGCGAATTTATCATGATTAATTTACTCATTGTTGAAGATCAGCAAATGGTTAGGGAAGCAATTAGTGCGCTTGTTGGACTTGATCCATTTATTAATGTCGTTGGGCAAGCAGAGGATGGCAAAGCTGCACTTAAATTTATTGAACAAAATAAGATTGATATGGTGTTATCAGATATTGAAATGCCCAATATGTCAGGCATCGAATTGGTAGAAATACTGAGTAAGCGCCATTCTGATATTAAAACCATGATAATAACTACATTTTCAAAAGCAGGTTACATAAAACGTGCTATGAAAGCAGATGTTCGCGCGTTTATTTTAAAGGAAGCGCCATCAGAGCATTTAATTAATGCAATAAAATCAGTCCCGAATTCAGATAATAAGTGCACCACTCATGGTTAAACGGTGAGAAGAGATCAACTGCCTGTTGGTGGTACTCTATCGTCGCCAAACAAACAGAAGCATTTACCATGAGTTACAAGCAGTTGATC
>NZ_JAKGBH010000010.1:0-123373 GCF_021532515.1 Pseudoalteromonas sp. PAST1
AGGATCTGTAATTGAATTAAAATGTTTCAGAAAAGTAGTGCTCATATTTATGCGACCAAGTAATTATTATGCCTTGATCTGATCACTACTTGCTCTATAAGTTCAATTTATAATGATCTTGCCGTGGATACCTTTGCTGTTGAGCCGAAAATATCTCATCGATACGGGCAATATCTTTTTTAGCTTGTTCTGATAATTCAACATGCCTGTTAGCGCGGATATTCATTGGCATTTCATTACGAAGTGCAGCAAAACCAGAGTGCATCTCAGCCGCTAAACTGCGTGCTTTTGCTCTTTGGGCTATTTCACTAGGCCAAGCAGCACCATTTAGATAAGCATCATTGATGTATTCACAAATAGCGAGTGAATCCCACACGATTAACTCAGCATCAATAAGGGCCGGCACTTTTTGCACGGGAAACTTACTTTTTAATGCTTCATAAAACTCAGGCGTATCTAGAACTAATTGTTGTTCTGTAAAAGAAACATTGAATTTACTCAGTAAATACCACGCTCGTAATGACCAAGTTGAGTAGTTTTTATTGCCAATAAATAATTGCATTGTACTTCCTTTAACGTTTAGATTGGACTCACTATAAAACAGCAATTGGGCAATTACTCGCCAATTGTTTTTATGTTAACTATAAGAAATGCTGATACATTATGGATATTGATGCCCTTAGGACTTTTTGCGCCTTTGTTGATACAGGCAGTTTCACCCGCGCTGCAGCACAAATTTGCAGAACCCAATCTGCAGTAAGTATGCAAATGAAAAAGCTGGAACAAGACCTCGCAAGTCCGCTATTTGAAAAGCAAGGCCGTCAACTGGTGCTAACCCATCAAGGCCACCAGCTAGCAAGTTATGCAAAGCAATTGATAGCGCTTCATGATGAAGCCTTTAAGCAATTAAAAGCTGGCACTGGCAATTTACGTGTGCGCATTGGTTGTCCTGACGACTATGCCCACTCTTTACTACCAGAGCTTGTTGATGCTTTACACCAACAGTTTAATGCGCTGGATCTACAAATAAGCTGTGCCCCAAGTACTGAGCTTAGAGCCAAACTAGACCAAGGTATGCTCGATTTGGTGATTGCCACTCGCTCGCCAGACAGCGAAGAAGGCTACTTATTGCAATCAAGCCAAGGTGTGTGGGTGAAAAGCCCTGCTTTTGAGATTAACGATTCAACCCCACTTCCAATCGCCTTGTTTCAACGAGACTGTAAGTTTCACCAAGCCAGTATTGAGGGTCTATTAAAAACCGAGCGTCGTTTTAATATTATTGCCTGTTGTGGCTCAGCGGGAGCGTTACATGGCTTGATTAAACAGGGACTGGCAATTAGCAGTATGGCACGAATAAGCATGCAATCAGGTGTGGAAGAGGTGAGCGACAACTCCCTACCGACACTGCCTGTCATTGATATCGTCCTGCTATATGGTAATCATGCCCACAACCCTCTCAGTCATGAGCAGTTAAAACAGATTGTGGGACTGATAGCAAACACAGCCTACTCCCCTTATTAAAATTCTAACAAGCATAAAAAAGAAACAATCAACTTTACATCTGTTTTTCAATCTATTAGTGTCCCCCTAAATAAGCACGGATTGCTTATGAAAAAATCAATTACAAACAAAATTACCCACATTATTCTAGCTCTCTCTGCGTGTGTAATTATTTCCACAGCTATAGGTCAAGGAGACGATATGTTTAGCTGGTTCAGAAAGAAAAAAGAAGTATTTTTAAGCCCAGAAGTCAATGGTATTGTGACTGAAAATGGTCAACCTGTTGCTAACTTAGAGATAATTCGCTCATTAATCTACATAGATGAAAAAGTTCATCGAGACGCTGCAATAACCGATGAAAATGGGCACTTTCACTTTCCTAAAAAAACAATTTTATCCTCAATACCTAATAAATTGATTGCTGAGCATCGTGTTTCTCAAGAAATTTTTATTGAAAGCGAAAGTACTTTAATTCCATTATGGGTTGCAAACCAATCAGGAATTAAAGAAATTCCTGAGTATAGTAAAAAATTAGCATTCCTAGAGTGTGAGTTAACTAATAAACGCGTTGCTTTTGAATTTAAAAATAATAATAACGAGCATTTGAATTATGTCGCATCGAGTATTTGTCGTTGGAAAACGGACTATATGCCATACTGGTTATATGACGGAGATAGAGAATATAGAATTAATAATGGTGATTTTAATAACTTAACTGAACGTAACATCAAGTAAAATTAGCGTGGGAAAAGATTGAGTCACTGATTTTAAAATAGCAAACGAAGCAACCATGGCCATTCCCATCGTCGAATAAATTCAGCAGCCCCTGTTACCCGACCAGATAATAGGAACAGCAGCACACCGAGCAACGAATAGGAACAATCAACTTTACATCTGTTTTTCAATCTATTAGTGTTCCCTAAATACGCACGGATTGCTTATGAAAAAATCAATTACAAATAAAATTACCCACATCATTATAGCCTTCTCTGCTCGTAATTATTTTCACAGCTATAGGTCAAGGAGACGAAGTGTTTAGCTGGTTCAGAAAGAAAAAAGAAGTATTTTTAAGCCCAGAAGTCAATGGTATTGTGACTGAGAATGGTCAACCCATTGCTAACTTAGAGATAATTCACGCACTGACTTATATAGATGGTGTAGAGCGCCGTGATACAGTCACAACAGGTAAAGATGGTCACTTTCACTTTCCAAAGAAAACAATATTTTCCTCTATTCCGAATAAATTAATTTCGGAAGACAGAATACACCAGAAAATTGTTATAGAAAAAGATGATCAGTCAATCATTGGTTTATGGGGGACGACTCAGCCTGGCATATACGAAATTCCAGAATACACAGAAAAACTAAAGTTTTTAAATTGTGAACTAACTAACCCATTAGTGAGATTTGAGTTTAAAAATAATACTAATGAACACCTCAATAGAATTGCGACAAGTATTTGCAGATGGGAAGTGGATTATATCCCAACGTATATAATTGAAAATGGAGAAGCAAAATATAAGATTCATGATGGAAACTTTAAGATTTTAACTGATCGTTTTACAGGGAAAAAAGTTGCATTATGAGTTTCAAAATAGCAAACGTAGCAACCATAACTATAACCATCGTCGAATAAATTCAGCAGCCCCTGTTACCCGACCAGATAATAGGAACTGCAGCACGCCGAGCAACGAATAGGAAGAATCAACTTTACATCTGTTTTTCAATCTATTAGTGTTCCCTAAATACGCACGGATTGCTTATGAAAAAATCAATTACAAATAAAATTACCCACATCATTCTAGTCCTCTCTGCGTGTGTAATTATTTCCACAGCTATAGGTCAAGGAGACGATATGTTTAGCTGGTTCAGAAAGAAAAAAGAAGTATTTTTAAGCCCAGAAGTCAATGGTATCGTGACTGAAAATGGTCAACCTGTTGCTAACTTAGAGATAATTCGCTCATTAATCTACATAGATGAAAAAGTTCATCGCGACACTGCAATAACCGATGAAAACGGGTGCTTTCACTTTCCTAAGAAAACAATTTTATCCTCAATACCTAATAAATTGATTGCTGAGCACCGTGTTTCTCAAGAAATTTTTATTGAGAGAGGTGATGAGCTAACTCCTTTATGGGTTGCAACTCAGTCTGGGATTAATGAAATTCCAGAGTACAGTAAGAAGCTGTCATTCTTGAATTGTGAATTATCAAATCGATGGGTGCAATTTAAGTTCCCAGATAAAAGCAGTTCTAACTACAATTACTTAGCTTCAAGCATTTGTAGATGGGAAGATGACTATGTACCCACTTGGATTATTGAGAATAATGAGCCGAAGTACCGTATTCATGAAGGTGATTTCAATAAATTAACGGATAGATTTACAGGAAAGGAAATCCCAAATGAGCCATAGTATTTCACCAAGCACAGCAGCCAGTGTTGCAGCTCGTGTATATGATATTAGAAAATCAAACAAATTCAGTAATATATTCCACGAAGATTTTTTAGCGAATTTCGAAATCACCTCGAACCAAATCAAAGGCGTTAGTGGTGGCTTAATTAATCAGCTTCTTAACCGAACAACAGGATTTGCATTAACAGCACAAGGAATATCCCCACAATTTAAAGGTCATCATATTATAGGTATCCGCGGAACTGTTTTTACCTCCTGTTCTGATTGGCTAACCAATTTAAATGTAGCCATTACTCATGGACCTAAAAACTTAGAGGTGCACTCTGGTTTCGAAAAAGCATTTACCAGTATGAAGCCCATGTTTGAGGCTTATGTAAAAAGTCATAAACCTAAGTGCTTGCACCTTGTTGGGCATAGCCTTGGTGGTGCCATCGCACAACTTACGGCAATTTGGGCAAGTGAAAAAGGCATTCCTGTAAATTTATATACCTTTGGTGCGCCGCGGGTTGTATTAAACCACTCCGTACATTCTGCCGCGCATAATATTGGCCAGTATCGCGTTACACATGGCGCAGACCCCGTCCCATGTGTGCCTGCTTGGCCGTTTAGCCATACATCTAGCGAATATCAAACGGCAATGAATGAAGGAGCATCTTTTAACATTGCGGCTCATTCCATGGAAGGAAGTTCTCCGGGGTATATCAAATCTGTTGATGTATTTAAAGACTACGCAAGCATGGAAAGCTCAATTAAGCCCCTTCACTACAACCATACTGTATTAAAGTATGATCAGCGCTTTAATGTTAGATTCTCGCTTAACTGGCAGCGAGTAATTACCAGTGGCTTAATTACTTTTTTAAAGAAAACAGGACAATACGCCTTCATCTCTGCACAGGCAGGTTTAACTGTCGGGTTAACTTTTTATGATATTTTAGCCCGCTGCCTATATGAATCAGTGGTTAAATTTGTCGAGCTTACAGAAGAGTTAAAAGGGTTAATTGGCCATATGCTCGCGTTTGTTGGTAAAGCATCATATGAAGTCAAAGAGCTTACCGCTCAATTTATTCGTTGGGTATTAGGTTTAATGATCAAAAAGCTATACATGGTAGCAAAGCAGGCAATTGATCGTATTTAAGTTTCTTTATTGACCTTCTGCAATCAAAAACGCGGCAAATCAAGCCGCGTTTTAAGTTTATAGTTCTTTGCTAAATCAAACCAAGTTAATCAATCGAACCTTTTATTGGTCCATGTTCGTGGTTTACATGTGGATTTTGACCACGTTGGCGCAATAAGTGATCCATTAAAGTAATCGCCATCATCGCCTCAGCAATAGGAATTGCACGAATACCGACACATGGATCATGACGTCCTTTAGTGATCATCTCTACCGCTTCGTTGCTGGTATTAATGCTATTACCCGGTCTGGTAATGCTTGAAGTTGGCTTAAGTGCGATAGAGGCAATGATGTCTTGCCCTGTCGAGATACCTGCAAGTACACCACCCGCATGATTTGATGTAAAACCATCAGGAGTTAACTCATCACGGTGTTCAGAGCCCTTTTGCTCTACCACATCAAAGCCATCACCAATCTCAACGCCTTTTACCGCATTAATGCTCATTAATGAGTGTGCAAGCTCTGCATCTAGGCGATCAAATACTGGCTCACCAAGACCAACAGGTACATTTTTAGCAACCACTTTAACTTTAGCGCCTACCGAATCACCTTGTTTTTTTAGGTCGCGCATGTACTCATCAAGCGCTTCTAGCTTGCTGGTGTCTGGAAAGAAAAATGCATTGTTTTCCACTTCATCCCAGTTGTAATCTTCAGCTTTAATTGGCCCAAGCTGGCTCAAACAAGCACGCACTTCAATATCGTGAAATTGTTTTAGGTATTTTTTTGCAATTGCACCCGCCGCTACACGAATCGCCGTTTCACGGGCAGAAGAGCGACCACCACCTCGGTAATCACGGATACCGTACTTATGCCAATAGGTATAATCACCATGACCTGGGCGAAATACATCGGCAATTTTGCCGTAATCTTTTGAACGTTGATCGGTGTTTTCAATCAGTAAACCAATGCTAGTACCAGTGGTTTTACCTTCGAACACACCTGAAAGAATTTTTACTTCGTCACTTTCGCGGCGCTGTGTTGTATATCGACTTTGCCCCGGCTTGCGACGGTCTAAATCAATTTGTAAATCGGCCTCGCTAATTTCAAGACCTGCTGGTGTGCCATCAACAACGCCGCCTAATGCAACGCCGTGGCTCTCACCAAAGGTGGACACTTTAAATAGTTGCCCGATGCTATTACCTGCCATTAATTTTCCTCATTCCTAATGACTACTGAGACCTAGCCCTCAGGCTCGGCTTTTAAAATCTGCTGTTAATCTGCGAAATAGTTAACAAGTTGCTGTTTGCTGATCACAAACACGCCAAGACCACCTTGTTCAAATTCAACCCACTCAAATGGTGCGCCTGGGTACAGCTCTTCCATATGTACCATAGAGTTACCAACTTCGACAAATAACAAACCGTTATCAGTTAGATGCTCTGCAGCTTCAGCTAGGATGGTACGAGTAACATCAAGACCATCATGACCCGATGCTAAACCAAGCTCAGGCTCGTGATGGAATTCACGTGGTAAATCAGCCATATCTTCAGCATCAACATACGGTGGATTAGCTACGATCAGGTCATATTTTTGACCCGGGACACCACTAAATACGTCTGACTGAATTGGCAGTACACGGTCATTTAGCATGTAATCGCTAATATTAATATCAGCAACTTCGAGCGCTTCATATGAAATATCAACCGCATCAACCTGTGCATCTTCAAATGCTTGCGCAAGTGCAATAGCAATACATGCAGAGCCGGTGCATAAATCAAGTATGCGCATTACTGAGCTTGGCTCTTCTAACCAAGGTGCAAAGCGATTATTAATTAACTCTGCAAATGGCGAACGTGGAATTAACACGCGCTCATCAACATAAAACGGCATACCTGCAAACCACGCGGTGTTGGTCAGGTACGGTACTGGCGTACAATCATTAATACGTTCTGCAATAAGTTCAGCTAAGCGGTTTTTCTCGGTGCTGGTTAAACGCGCATGCATAAGCTCTTTTGGCGCATCGATTGGCAAGCTTAGTGCTGGTAATAGTAAGCTAACTGCTTCATCCCACGCATTATCTGTGCCGTGCCCAAAGAAAATACCACTGCTGGCAAATTGACTGGTTGTCCAACGTAACCAATCATGCAACGTTGAAAGTTCTGCAATTGCCTCGTCTAAAATTGCGTCTTCTATCTGGAAATGGTTCATGTATGTTCCTTAACTTTCAAAGTCTGTTCTGACGCGTATTGTACCGTCTTTTCAGTTGGTTTTTACTCGATTTTTAGCGTTTTTTTGTTTAGACTGCCGCCATGAAAAAAGATCCCCACGCCAACAACCACATTAGCACTGACGATATTGACTTATTTCGTCAGAGTATCAGTGGTGCCAAAGCATTTAAACAAGACACTATTCGATTCACCAATAAGCCTAAAGTGTCACAAGCGAAGCAATTTTCCCAGCAAAAAAAGCAACATCAGGCAGAATTTTTCTTTTCTGATGAATATGTACCAGACATCGACACTCATGGCACCGTAAGTTATGTCAAACCAGGTCACGATAGCTTTTTAGCAAAGCAACTTCGCCGTGGAGATTACCCACCTGAGTTAACCCTTGATTTACATGGCTTAAATAAAGAATTAGCCAAAGATGAGTTGGCGGGTTTAATTCATGAGTGTAAAAAACAGCATTACTATTGCGCTTGTGTTGTGCATGGCATTGGTGAGCGCATACTTAAACACAAGGTACCGCAATATTTAGTTCAACACCCTGATGTGATTGCTATGCACCAAGCGCCTCTTGAATTTGGTGGTAAAGGTGCTGTACTTATTTTAATTAATCTTCCACAAAGTGATGAGTTCAGACGCTAACGTCTTCTTGTCATAAGGCCTAAAGTGCATATTTTTTCGATTATCTTTCCACTGATTTTTATCGTGTTAAGTGGTTACATCAGCTCGCGAAGCACGTTTTTATCGAAAGAGCATATTGCAGGGTTAAGTAAGTTTACTTTTTACATTAGCGTGCCTGCTTTTCTATTTTTAAATATGGCCCAAGCCGATTTACAAAATAGTGTATCTATTGCAGGCTTTTTGAGTTTTTACATCCCGGTATTGGCCATTTACGCCCTCGGCTATGTGATTGACCGCTACCTCATTAGCAAGCAATCTGCGCCGTCACGTCATGCTGTATTTGCCCTTGGCAGTAGTTACTCAAATACGGTACTGGTAGGTTTGCCTATTATTATTGCAGCACTTGGGCAACAGATGGTCGGTATTGTATTTATGATCATCACTTTTCATAGCGCACTTTTGTTTACCCTCACCTTTTTGCTCAGCGCTAAATCGCAGCAAACATTCTCTTGGCGAGCATTTGCTAAAAACATGCTGCTCAATCCAGTCGTGTTAAGCATCAGTAGCGGCTTGGCTGTTAACCTACTTGGCTTTACACTTTTTGATGATTTTGCAAATGGCCTGAGTCTACTTGCGAAACCTGCCATTGCCTGTGCGTTATTTGTATTAGGGGCAAACCTTGCATTTTATAAAATGGCCGACAACTTACAAGCATCACTCATTGCAACCATCATCAAGCTTTTAGTGTTACCGTGCGGGGTCTACTTTTTTGCAGGCAGCGTATTCAACCTAGAGCAATCATTACTGAACGTGTTAGTACTTTTAAGCGCCTCTCCTTTAGGGGTCAACGCTTATCTAATCGCCAATCAAATTAAGCAACACCAAGCGACACTGGCAAGTAGCGTCGTGCTTTCAACAGTATTGAGTGTAGTGAGCTTTAGTGCTTGGTTAAACGTATTACTCTAGCTAGAAGTCATTACTAAAAATATTGAAAAAGCAGTATTTAATATATTCGCTATAATGAACTTGACTTATAATTGCACAACATCGTCTTTTAACTAATCACAAATTTATAAGCACCACTTTAGAAAGGCTTTCAGTGAAAACGATTTTACGGCATCAACGAAACTTATATAGCATTTTAATTTGCATCATTTTCGTCATTGGTTACGCATCTTATCTCACTATAAGTAATATAGTGGCTGAACAAAGTCGCTTACAACAACAGTCTATTGCCCCTGTTTTTTCATTGGTTGTCGAAGAACTCTACAAGCCTGTTCATACTGCTCAAGCCTTAGCGAGCACAGGAAGCTTAAGTAACTTACTTACTGATAGTGAACTAGACCAAGCCGCCATTCTAAACCACTTAGAACAGCTTCAGGAAAATTTAAATATGCTCGTTTTTGTAGCAAGTGAGCAACAACAAATGCAATTTAATTCTGATGGCACAACGATTGATTTACAAAAAGAGAATATCGAGTGGTATCCAAAAGTAAAAGCAATGCAAGGCGATACCGTTGCTATCTTAGGAAACCGCGAGAACGTACATTTATACGTAGATATCAAAGTTTATTCTGAGCAAGGCAACTTTTTAGGCTTTATAGGTGTAGGTAAAAGTCTTCAGTCATTTTGGGAAGCTTTTCAACAATATAAAGCTACACATGGCTACGACTTACTTTTTGTCAATAACGTTGACGAGGTGGTGCTTTCTTCTCATCGAGACTTTCAAGCACAGTTTACTGATATTGTTAACTTAAATGAACTTAGTTGGTTCAAAAATGCGGCACAAGAGCTGGCCAACATGGAGAATTTGAGCAGTATCATTATCCAAATAGAGCAGGATGATCATGTTGTTACGCAATTCAACTTGCCCCAACTAGATTGGCGAGTTTTTTTAATATCGCCTATGGCTAAAAGACAAGCAGAAATTAACTATGCATTTTTCAGTCACAGCGCTCAATTGGCTGCAATTTTGTTTTTCTTATTATTGTTTATTTATGCTGCATTTGCTTATCAGCGTAAAAGTATTGAGGCGAGAATAAACATAGATCCACTCACAAAACTGGCGAATAGAGACAAAATAAACCACTGGTTTGAAGAACACACCGAAAAAGAGAATAGCCTCGCTTTAATCATGGTTGATATTGATCATTTTAAGAACATTAATGATCTGTATGGCCATAATACCGGAGATAAGGTTATTAAAGAGGTAGCAAAAATACTCAGAAGCAACCTAGGAGAGCAAGATGTTGCTAGCCGTTGGGGAGGTGAAGAATTTATTATTTTGATGCCTAACACAAGTCTATCGGTTGCGAGCCAGTTAGCTGAAAAGATTAGAAAAGACATTGAGTTAAATTTATTTACCGTAAATAGTCAATCATTAAAGGTGACGGCAAGTTTCGGAGTTACTCAAGCACAAAGAGCTGAAAAACTTGAGAGCATTGTAGCTGATGCTGATAGAGCGTTGTATGAAGCAAAGCAGCAAGGCCGCAATCGTGTGTGTAAAGCTTTTTAACTTAACGACTTAAAGCCCGCCTGATACATCGATAAAACTGCCTGTTGTAAATGAGGCTTGCTCACTTGCCAAAAAGTAAATCGCTGAGGCGACCTCTTCTGCTTCACCACCACGCCCTAGCGGCAACTTAGATTTTAACCTATCAACTCGGTTTGCTTCACCGCCATCGCGGTGCATATCGGTATAAATAAGGCCTGGTCTTACCCCATTAACCCGAATACCTTTACTCGCGACTTCTTTAGCAAGGCCTATCGTGAAGGTATCAAGCGCTCCTTTTGATGCGGCATAATCTAAATATTCATTTGGTGAACCTGTGCGTGAAGCACCCGATGAAACATTCACAATACTGCCTTTGTCCATACGCTTTATTGCTTCGCGCGCGCACAGAAAGGCGCCAGTAACATTACAGCTTAAAATAGCGTTGATACGCTTAGCATCCATCTCTAATAACGGCATTTGTGGCATCATCATCGCTGCGTTATTAACTAACACATCTAACCGAGAAACCTGAGTATCTAATTTAGCGAACATGGCGAGTACTTGCTGCTCATCGGCGATATCGGCTTGCAACAAATAGGCATTCACGCCAAGCACTTTTATCTCATCAGCGACCGGCTCTGCACTTGCGTGATCTGACTTATAGTTAATACACACATCATAACCATGTCTCGCAAACAGTTTTGCTGTCGCTGCCCCTATACCGCGGCCGCCTCCGGTAATAAGAACCACTGGATTCGTATTCATTCTGACTCCTTGAAAACTAACATAAACTGCTCACACACCAACGGCATCTCAGGGTGACATTGATAGCCTGTACCTGCGAGCTCTCGCTGATAATAATCCCAATGCACATGCTGCCAGTACTCAAGGCTTTTGTCGCCCTCACCTTCTAATGCGGCGTAATCGGCGCTTATTTGATTATATGGGGTAATAGTTACAGAGACGGTTTCAATAATGCCGAGGGGCTGTCCCTGCCAATTGGTAAAAATAGCTAAATCACCAACTTCAGGAAGGGTTTCATTATTGGCTTTAAACCAATAAAGTGAAGGGGTTGTGGCTTGTTTTACGCCATTTAAAACCAGTAATGCGCATTCATTAGCATCTTGCTCATTGTCACAAAAATGCCAACTTGGTAGTTCAGTCACTGCGCGGCCTGATTGCTCATTAAAGCGAGCAATCAACTGCGCGATACGCTGCTCGTTACTTAACTGCTGCAACGACAGAAATCTCTACAAGTAGTGCGTCACGCGCCATTTTTGCCTCAACACAAGCGCGAGCAGGCGCATGACCTTGTGGTACCCAAGCATCCCAAACTGCATTCATCTGTGCAAAGTATTCCATGCTTTTCAAGTAGATTGTGGCGCTTAGCATTTGCTCTTTGCTACTACCTGCTTCAATAAGTAGCGCTTCGACCTTATCCAGCATGGTTTGAGTTTGTTCGGTGATATCTTTTTCGGCATCGGCACAAACTTGGCCGCATAAGTAAACTGTGCCGTTATGCTTAACGATGCGGCTCATTCGGGCACCGGTTTGTAAACGTTCGATAGTCATAGTAAGAACTTAAAAAATTAAAAGTGGCGCTAATTTAGCAAATCCACTGTTAGATTTCGACGTTATTTGGCGAGTGAATACTTAGGTAGTGACTGCGCTGTTTGTGTTCATCATATTCGATAACAGCAATCGCCCCGGTATTGAAAATAGGCATATGACCTGGACTTAACTGATCAACTAAATAGCTAACAATAGGCATATGAGCAACGACCAACCAGGTATTGCAGTCTGGATGCATAGCAATCAAGGTTTCGAGGTAATCAGCGGCAACTTGCGGCACACCATCAGGGGTAATGTCGTTACAGGTATCATTAAATTGTAACGAAATATGTTGCGTAGCATCGGCAGCTGTTTGTTGAGCACGAATGTAAGGACTTACCAACAGAGCATCTGGTTTATGATGTGTTGCTAACCATTGCCCCATTCGACTAGCTTCTTGGTGACCGGTCTCGGTCAGTTGTCTTGCTGCATCATCTGCTTGCATTGGCGTAGCTTCGCCATGGCGCATGATTAAGATTGTTTTCATAAAAAATCAACCGATTAAAGAATATAAAACAGTAGCCAGTTTGCTTGATTGTTCGCTATATTAGAATATCATCACTAGATACATTAAACATCCGCTTATGATATTCAGGTAGATTTTCGTAGCTCTGTCTTTTTTAGCTTTCCTGAAAATATCATCTGTTGTTAGGACATTAACGCACTCTTTCAGGAGCATCTTTTGAATATCAGCCGCAATGATAACAGAACATATCAACCCCTAACACTGGACAATGGTCTAAAAGTACTTTTAGTGCAAGACTTAGAGTCAACAAAATCAGCGGCTTCTATGGCGATTAACGCAGGCCATTTCGACGATCCTCTTGACAGACAAGGCCTTGCGCACTTTTTAGAGCACATGCTTTTTTTAGGCACTGACTTATACCCAGAATCGGGCGGCTTTTCTAATTTTGTATCACAATCTGGTGGCAACACCAACGCCTGGACTGGCACTGAGCACACTTGCTACTTCTTTGATATAAACAGCCAGCAGTTTGCTGAAGCACTAGCACAGTTCAGTCGTTTTTTTATCGCACCACTACTAAATTCTAAAGAGACTACAAAAGAACGCAATGCCATAGACGCAGAATTCAAACTAAAAATAAAAGATGATGGCCGACGAATTTATCAGGCTCACAAAGAAACGGTGAACCCAGCACACCCTTTTGCAAAGTTTTCGGTTGGTAACCAGCAAACCCTCGCGGATCGTGAGGGCTGCATCAGTGATGAGCTTCGTGCTTTCTTCGATAGTCATTATCAGGCTCAGTGGATGACACTGGTGGTCTGCAGCAATGAAGATATTGCGACCATGACCACCTGGGTAAAACAGTTATTTAGCGAAATAAAAGGTCAGCCAAAAAGTAAAGAGATTATAGAGCAGCCACTTTACCGTAAACAAGACTTAGGTAAGGTGTTACACATTGAGCCACATAAACATATGCAAAAGCTCATTATTAGCTTTGCGATGCCAAATATAGATGACTTTTATCGTCACAAAACCGTTAGTTTTATCGCTCACTTACTTGGCTACGAAGGCAAAGGATCGCTGTACTCTATTCTAAAAGAGCAAGGCTGGATCAATGCCCTCTCAGCAGGTGGTGGCATTAATGGCAGTAACTTCAAAGATTTTAATATCAGTATGGCGTTGACTGATGAAGGTATTGAATACTATGAAGATATCGTCGAAATGGTGTTTGAGTATATCTGCTTAATTAACCAAAACTGCGATAAATTGCCGCGTCTTTATCAAGACAAAAAGAACCTCTTGCAAATTGCCTTTGATAACCAAGAAAAAGCACGTTTAATTGATTGGGTGAGTAACTTAAGCATTAATATGCAGCATTACGATGAAGCCAATTATGTGCAAGGCGATTATTTAATGGAAGGCTTTAACCGCTGCGCTCATGAAATTGCCATGCAATGGCTAACACCTGATAACATGCGCTTGGTACTCATTCATCCAGGTGTTGAGCCTGAGCACACTACAGCTTGGTACAACACCCCTTATAAAGTAGAGGACATTTCAACAAGTTGGTTAGAAGCGCTAAGCGAAATAAACACGCCATTACCACAGATGTGCTTACCAAGTGCTAACCCATACCTCACCAAAGAGGTTGAGTTATTGCCTTTAGAAAAGCCAACTAAATCACCAGAGCTTTTAGTCAAAAGAGAGGGCTTTGATTTTTGGTTTAAACAAGATGCGACTTTCAGAGTGGCAAAAGGGCATTTTTACTTAGCGATGGACTCAACCTTTGCGATTAAAGATGTTAAGCACATGGCCCTTACCCGCTTATTTGCAGACTTGTTTATGGACAGTGTGGCTGAGCAGTTTTATCCGGCTGAGCTTGCTGGCCTTAGTTATCACTTAACCTCTCACCAAGGCGGGTTAACTCTACACACTGCCGGTCTTTCATCGAGTCAGTTGGAGCTAGTTAATGAGTTATTGGAAGCGCTATTTAATGTTGAAATCTGCGCAAAACGCTTTGCTGAGTACAAAAAGCAGCTAGTTAGACATTGGCGAAACAGCAATCAAAACAAACCTGTTAGCGAGCTATTTAGTATTTTGGGTGCGCAAATTATGCCATGGAACCCAGAGCCGAATGCCTTAGCGCAGGCTTTAAAAGATACGAGCTTCCATCAGTTTAATTGCTTTAGAAATGAGTTTTTTAAAGCCTTGCACGTTGAGTCTTTTTTACATGGTAACTGGCAACGCTCTGATGCGCTTAAGTTCCAAAAACAAGTGACTGAGCACTTAGCTGGCAGCACCACAATTATTGATTTAACGCGACCACTAAACGATATAACCGAAGTAGGTCAACAGCGCTTCATGTTAAATTGCAGCGATCATGCAATGGTACTGTACTATCAAGCACAAACGGATGACACCAGCGAAAAAGTGCAAATGATGGTACTTAACCATTTAATAAATCAAGATTACTTTAATGAGCTAAGAACAAAGCAACAACTCGGCTATTTAGTTGGCGCAGGCTATGCTCCGTTTAATACCCGGGCGGGTATCGCATTTTATGTGCAGTCACCTAAGCACAGTGCTGATGAGATACTTCAGCGTCACCAGCAATTTATTAATAATTATGTATCACAAGTAAACAGCATTTCTGAGCAGCAATGGTTAGATACCAAAGCGGGTCTTGTCACACATATTGCTGAAAAAGATAAAAATTTACGCTTACGCTCGCAACGTTTATGGTTGGCAATCGGTAATCGCGATACTGAATTTAATATGCAACGGCAGCTTTTAGAGGCACTTGATAAGTTAAGCCTTGCTCAAATGCAGCAGTATATTACCGAAACCTTTAGTGAAAACAGGCCAAGAATAGAACTTTTAAGTGAGCCAAAGGCCAAAAAACAGCCAAAAACAACCCTTTCTTCGCATTCTCTTTGACTCGAACGCGAGCTTAGATTAGATTAATTGTTGCGAATTAAAGTAATGCATTAATGACAAAAATAATAAAAATGATTTCTGCTTTTTTAACAATAAGTATGGCTGGGGTTTTTTCTGCATCCGCCAGCCCCATAGAGCTTGAACAGAGCACATTGTTGCTTATTCCAAGTGCTATCATGATGCTGTTATTGCCATACTTATTATTCATAATTTTTAAACTAAAACGCTCTCGACAGCAACTTCGTATCTCAGAACATCGTTTAAAAAGTACCGTAGAAGGTAGTGGTGACACCCTCTGGGACTGGAATATTAAAACCGGCGAGGTGCTACGAATTAATGATAAATACACTTCAGATACAAATAGTAGCAGCGGCTTTCCCCCTAATCGCGAATTAATTCACCCACACGACTTACAACACGTCGAAACAGCCCTTAAAAAACACTTCGCCGAGCATACCGCTTTTTTTGAAGCGAGTTACCGCATTAAAGACAGCTTTGGTCGTTGGCACTGGGTACTAGATCGCGGCAAGATCATCGAAAAAGACGCAAACCTCAACCCTTTGCGTATGACTGGCACTGTAAGAGATATTTCTCAGCTGAAATCAACAGAAGCACGTTTAAACCTATTCGCTAAATGCGTTGAGTCGCTAACTGACGCCATCGCTATTTACGATAAAAACTTCAAATTGGTTGACTTAAACCCAAGTTTTTTAACACTATTTGGTGGTACACGAGAGCAATACTTAAAGAAAGATTTTACCTTAAATGGCTATGACCAAAGCTATGTAGATGAAATTAAAGCCACCGTAAAAGCGACAGAACACTGGCAGCAAGAGGTAAAACTTCGCAATGCGAAAAGACAGCTGTTACCAATTGAAATTTCAATTGATGAAATCAAAAATGAGCACAACCAAATATGTAACTACGTAGTTGTTTTTTCAGATGAAACTGAGCGTAAAAAAGCAGAATCACA
This sequence comes from Pseudoalteromonas sp. PAST1, assembly GCF_021532515.1. Classification (NCBI taxonomy): domain Bacteria; kingdom Pseudomonadati; phylum Pseudomonadota; class Gammaproteobacteria; order Alteromonadales; family Pseudoalteromonadaceae; genus Pseudoalteromonas; species Pseudoalteromonas sp. PAST1. The sequence continues at coordinate 16,355 of NZ_JAKGBH010000010.1, forward strand.
ATTACATAACTTATCAAACCGTGACCGTACAACGGGCTTACCTAACCGAAACTTGTTTTTCACCAACCTGAAAAAGCTCGCTAAGCAAGATAATCATCACGCTTTGTTAGTGTTTGACCTAGATAACTTTAAGAAGATTAACGACTCTCTGGGTCACCAACTTGGTGATAGCTTATTGTCTAAGCTTGCGATGCGCTTGAATAAGTTAACCCGCGAAAAAGATGTGTTTTATCGTCTTGGCGGGGATGAGTTTGCGCTCGTAATGTCGGGCACCAACGATATTCATACTATCACTCGCATGGCTAAACTCTTTTTAGCCGCAATTGCTACACCTTTTAATATGGCAGGCCATGAACTGGTGATCACCTCAAGTGTCGGTATTGTGCTGTTTCCTGAAGATGGTAATACCCCCGAGTTATTACTTAAAAATGCGGATACAGCCATGTATCACGCTAAGAAAAAAGGTAATAGCTATCTGTTTTTCAACGACACAATGAACCGTGAAGCGGTTAAACGCTTACAAATCGAAAATTTAATGCGTTACGGTCTAAAAGAAGACCACTTTGAAGTGTACTACCAGCCAAAAATGAATATTCGTACAGGTAAACTAGATGGTATGGAAGCCTTGGTACGCTTCATTACCCCGAAAAAAGGTGTAATTAGTCCAGGTGTGTTTATTCCTATTGCTGAAGAAACTGGGCAAATTATCGAAATTGGTGAAGTTGTTTTAAACAAAGCATGCCGCGATGTAAAGGCGTGGATTGACCAAGGGTTATTCAACGGTCGTGTTGCAGTGAATTTATCCGCTAAACAGTTCAGCTTGCCCGATTTAACCACCCGTATTGATGTGATTTTGCAAAAGAATGAACTGCCCTCTTACTTCCTTGAACTTGAGATCACCGAAGGTACGGTTATGGACGACCCAAACGAAGCTATTTCTGTCATGCGCTCACTCAGTGCCCGAGGTATTCACCTTGCAATGGATGACTTTGGTACAGGCTACTCATCGTTAGCTTATCTAAAACAGTTCCCGCTTAATACTTTGAAAGTTGATAAAGCCTTTATTGACGACATGCAAACAGAACGTGGCCGGAATATGGTCGACTCGATTGTAACCATTGCTCATAACCTTGATTTACATGTGGTTGCAGAAGGCGTTGAACAAGCCGAACAAGTCATGATGTTAGAGCAGTTAAAATGTCAGACGGTACAAGGTTACTATTACTCAAAGCCACTATCACAGCCAGAATTTACCGCCTTCTTACAAAAGCAACTCGATAAATCTGCGCCGAGCCTACTAAAAACAGCAAAAGCTTAAGGTCGCCAGCCACACGATTGATGACCAACGTGACGCACAAATGCGCGGCGGTAGTGCATGTTAAATAAACACCAAGCAACAGGCCCAAGCACACCGCCTAACAGCATCCAGCGCTTTACCGGCATTCCTTTAGACAAAGACTCTAAATACATCACCAAAATAAATACACAACTCAAAAAGATAAATAACACACAGCACCTCATAAAAATCAGCGGCAGTGTACATAATTTCAGCAAGCTTTAAAACTTCACTCATGCTATAACCTCTATAAGGCTTATTTATACTGGCCTTTATGTTACAAAGCTTTACTTTCTAGGCTGTTGAAATGATGTACAAAAAGCAACCTCACTGTTATTATCGATGCGTGCTATCAGCACAAAGGAATATAAAAAATAATTATGAGGAATCGTTATGTCTGAAGAATCAGCTAACATCTATGAAGCACCAGAAGCTGAGCTTACTCAGCAAAACAACGGTGGTAATAAACCTATTTTAAACTTTGACCGCTTCTCTGCTTGGGGCGTGTTCTTTTTATGCCTTTTCACATTTGGTATCTATAGTGTTTATTGGTTAGTGAGCCGAACTAATAAAGCCAATGCATTAGCAGAAAACCAGATAAGCCAAGGCTTAGTTTATGGCTATGTTGCTTTGTACATTGTGAATATTGTGTTGTCTTTTGCAGGAGTTTCACCTGAAATTGGTGGTATTGTGTCACTGATTTCGTTTGTTGTTGCCATTGTATTAATTTTCTCTCTTCGTACATCGATTAAAGAGTTAATTAATGAAGGTAGCAATGAACCAGTTCATTTAGGTGGTATTTTAACGTTTTTCTTTAACGTTATTTATTTCCAATACAAAATTAACGAAGCTATTGATAATCAAAAATAATCGTTTCGTTATTTATTGAAAAAGGCATTGAGTTCAATGCCTTTTTTATTGCGGGATTGCGGGTTGGTACTAGGTTATTACAATGCCCCGGAGTGCTTCACATTTAAATAGGTGTTAAGCACATGCGGCAGTAACTGCTCAGGGTTACAGTCTATGGCTATCACCCCTTGTTTTTTCAGCTTTGCCATATTGGCTTTATGTGAATTTAACAGTGCTAAAGCTGCACAATAGCTGGTTGCATCTTCGTACTTTTCTATAGGCTCTTCGAGCACCTCATTTACAGCACGGTTATTAATATTAATAAGTGCCACTAAATGGTGTTTTTGTAATAGCTTAATTGCAGGCATTAACTCATCAATGCTTTGCTCATCAAGGGTGGTAACTAATAACACTAAAGAACGTTTACTGCGTTTAGCGATTAATTGATTCACAGCCACTAAATAGTCACTGCTGCTCTTATCTGGGTATAGATCATAAAAGTGATTCATTACCCGTGATACATTCTGCGCACCCTTTACATCAGGTAACCAACGCAGGCTTTGGTTAAAGCTTTGCATGCTAAACCAGTCACCTTGCTTTAAAACTGTATGCGACAGCAGTAACAATGCATTTAAAGCATGATCAAAGTGGCTACCTTCATTGGCTTCGATGGCCATTTTTTTAGAGGCATCTAGCATCACTATAACATGTTGGTTTTGCTCTTCTTGATACTCTCGAGAAATGAGTTTTCGACGCTTACTAGTCGCCTGCCAGTCTATTTGTCTAACACTATCACCTTGGCGGTATTCGCGTAACTGCTGAAACTCAATACCATCACCGCGCTTTTTAGTGAGTTTTAACCCTGAAATAGGCTTATTCACTACGCCATTTAAATGCTGCTTTGAAGTCACACGGCTAAAATCGGGATACACTTTTAGTTGAATCGCTTGCGCAGCTAGCCAGTTTGTTTGCCAAAGGCCAAATGGCGACCCAACTCTAAGTTCAATGGCACTGATCTGCGCATCGCCTCGCTTGTGAGCGCGTAATGTAAAGCTCTGCTTTGCTTGTTGCATTGCATCAATAAACACCGTTTGCTGTGGCTTTTGCAGCTCAATTGCATTGCTCAAATGAACACTGACATCTAGCATGGTCGCATGCTTCGCTTTGTTTTTAATCACTATCTGCAAGGGTTGGCGTCGATACAAAGCCATGTTGAGGTTCGTTTGTGCGCTTACTTCAAGTAAAGGCTCTGACTTTGCCGCCATATAATCGAAAAATGCGACCAATAAAGGCACTAGGAGCAAGGCCGTTAACACTAAGCTGTCAACCGATGCAATGGCACAGACAAACAACAATAACAGCAACAAAGCTGTTAATTGTACTAAGCGTTTTGCAGGTCTATGCTTGATGCGATTCATGAGCGCGGCGCTTCAACACTGGCTAAAATGGCATTGATCACTTCATCAAATGACACCCCTTCCAGCTCCAAATCAGCCGATAAAATTAATCGGTGCCTTAAAATATTCACTGACACTGACTTCACGTCATCTGGGGTTACAAAGTCACGACCATTCATTAATGCCATTACTTTTGCGGCTTTAATAATATTAATTGAGGCACGTAACCCTGCACCGTGCAACACGCCCTGCCAAGTTCGTGAACTACGCACGATATCAACGGCATAATTAAGTATTTGTTCGTCGACTAAGATATCTGCACAAAGCTGTTTAATTTCCGCAATACGCTTAGCATCTAATACTGCTGGCAGCTGCTCTACTTTGGTTTCATTAGACACAATTTGTGTATTCAGTTTTAAAAGCTCAACTTCCGATTCATGAGAAGGAAAACCAAGCTCAACTTTCATCATAAAGCGGTCTAATTCAGCCTCTGGCAGTGGATACGTCCCCTCTTGATCTAATGGGTTTTGAGTCGCTAATACCATAAACGGTGAATCAATAGATAATGACTCCCCATCAATGGTGATTTGTTGCTCTTGCATCACCTCAAGAAGGGCTGATTGCGTTTTTGCGGGTGCACGGTTGATTTCATCAGCCAGTAAAATATTAGTAAATGCTGGGCCTTTTTTGATATTAAATTCACCTGATTTCATATCATACAAACTATGACCAACAACATCTGAAGGCATTAAATCCGGTGTAAACTGCACTCGCGAAAAATCTACATTTAAGCTTTTTGCTAAGGCTCTAACCAGTAGCGTTTTGCCAAGCCCTGGAACCCCTTCAAGTAACACATGACCACCCGCAAAGAGTACCGTAAGCACATCTTCAACAATGGCATCTTGACCGACTAACACACGCGAAATGTTATGCTTTACTTGTTTTACTGCATCAGCTGCCTCAACTAAGCTCATGCGATTAGTGTCTAATTCCGTGCTCATAAGGCATTCCTTAATTGTTTAAATCGTTTTATATATTCTGTTCGTTGTTCTTTTGACTCAGGCAACTTGCTAGCAAGCAACTCTGCCACCTGTTGTTTTTCAAAATGAGTTAAATTAGCGATGATCTGCGCCTGCTTTTCAGCACTAAGCATCTTAAAGTTAGGCACTCGCGACTCTACTTTGGCGTAAAAATCTTTTTCTAGAGCAGTAAATAACACGGCTTCGTGACCATGCTCAGAATAAAAGTTTGCTACTGCTCGAATATGCTGATTAAAGCTGGTTTTTACATCGAAGTCAGGAGCATAAGAGCGGCCGATGCGACTACTGATATGCCATACTGCAAGCACAATTAATAACAGCAACGTCACCACACATTGCCAGCTCCAGTGCCATAATTTGGCAAACCAATTTGGGTAAGTCAGGTAAGGGACATAGGTTACTTTTTTAGCCCCTTTACTTAACCAAAGTAATAAGCTGCCATGATCAAGGTGGCGAAGTCGGTAATTAGTAAAAGGTAACAGCGATGGCATCACAATGACCCGACCTTGACCAAACGCAAAGTCACACATCAAGGTGTCGCCGTTATCATTATTGGTATTCACACCGGGGCAGTTTTCAATAAAAAAGGCACGGCTTAGCTCAAGGTCAAGCTGAGTGTTTTCATCAATTGAGAGCGTACTATTTTTATGCCCCTCTTTGAGCATTGCAAAATCATATTCAAAGACATCTTCTTGGCTTTCTACATTAATACTAAGCTGACTAAAAAATACGGTGCTATCAATTGCCAGCTCATCACGTTGCCTGTTTAATACATAAATCAAGCGTCCGCCTTCAGCGACCCAATCAGCCAGCTGTACATCTAACAGGTAAGAATCAGCAAGCACTGCCTCATCTAAAATTAAGATACTTTGTGGGTCTATGTTTAACTCATCACTTTGAGCTTGCTCTGCCAAGCGCTTGTTTTTATTCCAATCGATACCATTGGCTTTAAGTAGCCGTTGAGCCATCGTAAAGTTATCTTTTGCGACATCACTATGAAAGCCAATCTCTATTTCTTTTTTCTGCCAATCTAAAGAGGCAATACCCGCAATAGCAAATAGGCTAAACAATACGAGCGCCGCAATAAGCACAACCTTAAGCTTCATGGGCTTGCTCCTTAGTCTCAGCTGTCATAGCTGTAATTTGCTCAATCAGCTCGATAAAGTCGATATCAGGGGTTTTATGGCCCCAAGCGACCGTGACCCACGCAGAAAATAAGCGAGCAAAAATTGCTTGCCCTTGATTTGGCACCCTAGCATCAATTGCACGTTTACATTCGCGCTCAGTCATCGAGCGGTGTAAGCGCACTTCATGTCGTTGCTGCGCCCAACTCAGCGCATGATGAAGCAAATACGCCAGCGCCAAGCGGTGCTGCCCTTGCTCAAAACACTGCTTTGCAGCAGCAATTAAATCAGTAGGTAAATCCTTACTTTTAATTTCTGCAAATAAGGTTGGGATCACTGGCTGTTCATTCACTTTACTGCGCTCAGGCAAGCTTAAGTTGGCAAAAAAGCCACGTTTTTGCATCAGGTAATACACTAGCCAAATAACTAATAAGCCGACCAATACCCAAACTAACACGCCAAACACTTCACCAATGGCAGTAAATACATCGATAAGCCAAGACCAATCACTATCTGATGAACTCGCTTTGGCTTCGATATTTGGCACCCACGTAGTCTCAGTTTCGATGACATTAGGCTCATTATAAAGAGCAGTAACTTGCTCTTTTACAGCTTGCTTATCGATTTGCTCTGCATAGCTTGTTGATGGTTGCAGCGTAAATGTTGTCAGCAGAAGAAGTGCTACAGCACTGACTACGCCTGCAAGACGGGTGCGAATATTTTTAAATGCCAGCTCGATATCCCAGCCCTCTAGTTCAACACGGCGGTGTAAATAAGCAAGGAAACCGCCAGTAACAAAAAGCGGCGCCACTAATGAAATACTGAAGATATAAATAAAGTTAAACGCTATCTCAACCCAGATCGGCGCTTCAAAAATTTGGTACATGGCTTCTTGTGCAGAGAATGAATGGGGCACAAGTGCAATTGTCAGTGCCGATATTCCCATCAATAAGATAAACTCAAAATGTACACAAAACAGCATCCACAATGTCTGCTTAGGCTTATTTGAAGCAAACAACACCTGCTTACGTTTGGTTTTGCGCTCACCTGATAGTCGCTCAAGTTGCTCTACGGGGGCTAAAAATGCTCTGTTTGGGCTGAGCCTAAAAACGGTTAAATGCGCAAGCATATCAGCGATTTTTAACTGCTTGAGTAACTTTAAGCTACTCATTATGCTGACTGGCTGATTGAAAACCGCTTTTGACATGTAATCAAGTAATGGTCGCTCAAATACAGGTTTAAGCCACCAAACAACAAAGCCGCCTATGCCCCAGTTTACTAGAAAGCCAACAATTAAAAATACGGGCACGGCCATCATCAAATACAAAGAGACCAATGCGACAGCATGCTGCTTAACTAGCAACACTGTTAAATCAAAGGTTTCGTAAGCACTGCGCTTGCGAGGATTGAAGCTAAGACGATTAAGTTCCATAGCGCATTCCCCTGTACAAGCGAAAAATGACATAAGCCCAACAGCCGCTGCCAACTAAATATTTAATTTCGTTAGCAATATCACGGGGTGACCAAAATGCTTCGATAAAAGCGGCAATGACTAACATTAAAAATGCGCCAACAATCAGTGGAAGTGCTTTTTGTGCAGCCTGTTTCATCGCATATGCGCGAGTATACTGCCCAGGATTTAACAAGCCGTAACCTATTTGACACCCGGCCGCTGAGGCAATGATGATAGCGGTTAACTCAAATGAGCCATGGGTTATTACAAATGAAAAAAACGGCCCTTCAAATCCAACATTGACAATGTGAGCCGCAACGGCACCAAAATAAAAACTATTGAACAACAAGAAAAAAGCAGCACCAACACAGAACAGAACACCACCTGCAAACATCTGAAATGCAATGCCAATATTATTGTAGATATAGACCCCGAACATCATCAGATCTTGTGATGCGCCGCGCTCAGCCGATTGAACGCTACCACTAGGGTTATACATTTGTTCGATATTAAGCACTGTACCTTGCCCTAAAAATGTATAAGCGGCATCAGGGTCAATTGTCACCCAAATAAAAGCAACTAAGGCCAATCCCCAAAATGCCAATAAGTTAATGCCAAGCATTAAACGATTTTCATACAGTGCACGTGGAAATGCCGTGCGGGCCACATGCCATATTTCAGAAAATTGATTGCTTCGAGATAAATAAAGGCGCTTTTGTCCTAATTGCACCAGCCTGTTTATTTGCTCAATCAACACTGGGCTGTATTGACGACTTTGCGCAATGGCTAAATCATTACAGACTTTGCGATACAAGTTAGGGAAATTAACAGGTAAAGACTTTGCACTATTTTGCTCGCAAAGCGCTTCAAACTCATCCCAACTGACACTATTTGATTTTACAAATTGAGTTTGCTTCATTGCTTACCCTCCTGCTGCGGGTAATCGTTATCGTGTTGAACTTGACCTGCAAAGTGGCGTGCGTAACTAACAAGCTGCGCCTCAATCTCATGCTCTGCAGCAGAAAAAGGAGTAGCTAAAATAGCTGCCAACTCACGACGCCTTGCATCCGATAATTCATCATGACGCTCTGCAAAAGCAAGCACCGCTAATTGCTCTTCGGTGGTTAAGCTAATGGTAGGAATATGCACTTCTCCTTGTGATAATTCTGGGCGCATAGCTAACTCATCGTCGTAAATAACCATAGTGCCTGCAGCCCAATCACCAATGCGTTTAAAACGGTTGTTAAACAACATAACCACAAGGCCTAAGAAATAGCCTATAGGTAGCATATCGGCTGGACGTAGTAAGTTACGCACTACAATTTGCGAAAAGCTCGCTGGTAAGCCATTGTCTTGCACAACACGGATTTTAAGGCGTTTTTTACCCGGCGTTTGGCCATTTTCCATTTCAAACAGGATGTTATATCCCCATGAAATTAAAAAGTAAGCAATTAAGATAAGCCCCTGCCCTGCATCACCAAAGAAGGCCAATACAGTACCAACAGCAAGTAGAACCAAACTACGGATAATAAAATCGATAATGTAGGCATAGCTTCTGGCAACAACGCCAGCGGGAGTAATGGCGATATCAACGCCTTCAGGGAGTTTGATGTATTCTCTGTTTTCCAATCCGTGGTTCAACATTAATCTACTACTGATAATTATTATTGTTTTCGTAAGCCGGTAATAATGCGCGTTTTTCGTTCCTTTTTCAATGAATTTTGTAATGAGCGAGTTACTAATAAAGCAAAAAACCGGCAAAAAGCCGGTTCTCTAATGGACCACAGAGTTATTTTTCTGCGCGTCCCATAAATTTTTGTTCAACGGTGTTGATACGAATACGGTCACCTGTTGAAATATGCTCAGGAACTTGAATCGTTAAACCCGTTGTTAAACGTGCTGGCTTTGAACGTGCACTTGCTGAAGCGCCTTTGATTGAAGGGTCTGTTTCTTCAACAACAAGCTCAACACTTGATGGTAAATCTAAGCCAACTGGTGAGCCATCAATCACAATCACGTGAAGGCCTTGAGTTTCTTCATTAACGAATAAAATCTCTTCGCTGATCGCTTCTTTATTAAGGTTATATGACGTGTAGTCTTCATTATCCATGAAAACATACTCTTCACCATCAATGTAAGAGAACATTGCTTCGCGACGAATGAGATCAGCAAGCTTTAACATATCGCTGTCTTTAAATGTTTCATCAACTTTACCGCCTGTTACCACATCGTATAAACGCATGCGGTATAAACTGCCACCAGCACGACCTTGTGGTACAGAACGTTGAATATCTTTAACTACTAAAACACGGCCGTTATGCTCGATAGCGGCGCCTTTTTTAACTTCACTTGCCTTAGGCATGGGTGTATTCCTATCGTTTTTTGATGACAGAAATTTACCACGTAATAGCTTTTGTTCAATAAAAATTTACAGTTTAATCTCAGAGCCTTTATTTATATTATTTTTCAGCAAATTATAACGATAGTTGTCTCCAAACTACGAAAAAGCTGCTATGTTTATAACTACGAAAAATGACTTCAAGGATTGGATCATGAATCAACACACAGTACACGAGTATTTAATGAAAAAGCCATTGGTGATGATCACCCAACCATTTGGCCAAGATGTCGACGTTTACAAGGTGAATCATAAAATGTTTGCTACCCTTGCCGAGGGCAAAGAAGGTCAAACTGACGATGAGGGAAACCTTGTATGGTGGCTAAATCTGAAATGCGATCCAGATGAAGCCCAAGCACTGCGTGATATTTTCCCGTCGGTGATCCCGGGTTATCACATGAACAAACGTTTATGGAATACGGTTATTTTAGATGGCACCGTACCACAGGGAGAGATTGAACGAATGATTGATAATTCGTTTGATTTAGTGGTTGCGAATATGCCAGAAAAAGACAGAAAAGCAATTGAGCTTCATCTGTAAAATTGCGCACTGATCACGCTCTGTGATCAGTGCAACTTAAATGAAAATGATGATCGGTATACAAAACACCGCCAATAGCATACGCATCTAGTTGCTTATCGACTAACTGAAAACCACATTTCTCAAGTACTTTTTCTGAACCGATATTACCCTCGGTGACAACCGCTTTAAATTCACGCACAGCATGTTCTGATTTGGCGTAATCAAGCACCGCTTGCAAAGACTCTGTGGCATAGCCACGACCATGAAAGTTAGGCAGTAGCAAATAACCAACTTCTTGACTATCTGGCACTGTTGATGAAGTAAACCCCGTCACACCCACCTCTTTACCCGTACTGGTTTCAACAATAACTAAACAAAGTGGTGAATTCGAATTTGGCTGCCAAGGCTTTAAACGCTCATTAAACTTTGCTCGTAGTTGCGTCTCTGAGGGCTTATCGAAGCACTTCTCTATCACTTGAGCATCATTATGCAAAGTATAAAACAGCGGCCAGTCATCGGCATTTAACAGCCTTAATGTTAATCGCGCAGTGGTGAGAGTCATGGTGATTAATCGCTTTGTAAATAAACCTAGTTATAACAAACCAACTTGGTGAGTTAAATACCACTTATGGCCAATACTGCAGCTTATGCAGCTACCAAATATAAATCACTTTTCCTATCACGTTATCTTTAGGAACAAAGCCCCAGAAGCGGCTATCTGAGCTATTATCTCTAGAGTCACCTAAAACGAAGTAATGATTTTTAGGGATGATCCATTCCGCCTTTTCGCTGCCAACTTGGTTGAAATAATGACTTACCTGTTCATGGTGATTCTCATTTAGTAAAATTTGATAACGTTTACCATCATTTACCTCTTGCAGAACTTTAAGCCCACCTTCAGTTTGAGAAACGAGAGATTGCTCTAAAGGGATGAAGTCTGCGCAGATGTCGGCTCTCTCATTACATGCTTTTTTAATATAAACCGTTTTATTTTGATAAACTATCCTATCGCCACCCACCCCTATTACACGTTTCAACCAAGTATAATCAGGGTTTTGCGGATACTGAAAAGCAACAACATCACCTCGACTTACTTTAGCTGACATGGGTGATCTTGAAATTTGATAGCCTAAGTACCGATAATTACCAAAACCTATTTTACTAATTAGAACTTGGCTCCCTTTATCTAACTGCGGTGCCATAGATGAAGCTGGTAAAGTGAAAGGCTCAAATGAAAAAATTCTCATTAAAATAAGAGCAACAGAGACGGCAAGATAAATTAAAGTGACAGCCCACCAATTTGCGAACCAAGGCCGCTTCTTATCTGCGTTATAGTGTTTAGTTATCCAAAAAGCATGGAGTGGACATATAATTATAAACACACTTGTGAGATAAATGCCTTGATACCAATCAGCCTCTCCTGCACTAGCTTGGATTTTAATGTCAAGCAAGTAACATAGGATCGTTAAGGCAAGGTAAGTGATAAACAACCTGAATTTGTTAACGTACAAAAATACAAATGGTTGTAACAACACACCAAGAATAATTGCGATAAAGCCTTTAGGCTTCCATGAAGTAGACACTCTGACATCCTTGTTTATATTAAGTCATTGAACAATTGGCTAATGTTAAATATAAAATCACAGTAACGCCATAAAATACCTTACATTTCTTTAAAGTAAAAAGCCCCGCTCAATGAGCAGGGCTTTTAAAATTAACTAATTTAAAGAATTAGCTTTTAGTCGTTTCTTTATCAGCTTCTTCTGACGCTTGCTCGTCTTCAACCACTTCTTTGGTTACTTCAACCGGATCGACAGGCTTAGCTTCAGCTACAGCCGGCTCTTCGCTTTCTGCTTGGTAAAAACGACCACCCTTTTCAGCCATTGCTTTTAACGTATCGCAAGGTGTGAAAATTGGGTTGTAGTTAGCAAAAGTCGCCATTTCTGAGCTCACTTGTGCTGCACCCAGTTTATCCATATAGCTAAATGGACCGCCTAAGAATGGTGGGAAACCGATACCAAAAATAGCACCAATATCACCGTCACGTGGGCTTGCAATAATGCCATCATCTAAACAGCTCACCGCTTCGTTAAGCATTTGCGCAACACAACGTTTAGCAATTTCGCTCTTGTTTAAACGAGGTGATGGCGTAACACCAAGTAGCTCGTAAACTGACTCATCCACTTTTTTATCTTTCTTGTCGTAAAGATAAAAACCACGGCCAGTCTTACGACCTAAACGCTTAGAGTCGATTAAGCGATTAAAGGCGTCAGGTGCTTTAAAGCGCTCGCCCAATTCTTTTTCAAGGATTGGCGCAATTTTAGAACCGATATCAATCCCGACTTCATCAAGTAACGCTAAAGGCCCTACCGGGAAACCAAACTCAACCAATGCTTGGTCAATCTTTTCAATTGGCTCACCTGCAAGCAGTAAATTAGCCGCTTCATTGACATAAGGCGCTAAGATACGGTTTACATAGAAACCAGCCATGTCTTTAACCACAATCGGTGTTTTGCCTTGTTTACGGGCAAAGTTAACGACACGAGCGATGGTTTCTTCAGAGGTACCAGCGTGTGGAATGATCTCAACAAGTGGCATTTTCTCAACAGGTGAGAAGTAATGCAGACCAATTACATTTTCTGGGCGTGCTGCATCAGCAGCAATTTGTGCAATTGGTAATGATGAGGTATTACTTGCAAAAATCGTGTTGTCTTGGCATTCACGTTCTACATCAGCCACCATACCTTGCTTTAAAGCAAGATCTTCAAACACCGCTTCAATAACGATATCAATGTGTTTAAAGCCGCTGTAATCGGTAGTACCGGTAATGCGGTTCATGGTTTGCTGTAGATCAGCTTTAGATAAAATACGACGCTTTTGCTTTTTATCTAAAATCTTATAGCTGTAGTTCATTGCATTGCTGATGCCCTTTTCAGCCACATCTTTAATGCGCACTGGAACACCCGCTTTTACAGCACTAACATGGGCAATACCCGCGCCCATGAGGCCGCCACCTAAAACTGCCGCTTTAGCGATTGCTGGTGCATCATCATTACGCCACTCTTTTTTCATTTCGGTGGTTGCAAAGAAAATACCGCGTAATGCTTTTGACTCATCACTCATTACCAGCGTGGCAAAACCTTCAGCTTCAGTTTTGTATGCTTTTAACTGATCAAGTTCAACACTTGCACGAACCGCTTTAATAATGGCTAAAGGTGCTGGGTAATGACCGCCTGTTTTCTTCAGCACGTTTTCTTGTGCTTTTTTGAAAATAATATTGCGGCCAAATGGGTTCGACTCAAGTAATTGGCTTAAACGATCTAACTTAGGTTTAGTAACCTTCGCCTTACCTTTAAGAGCAAACTCTTTAGCAACATCTAGCAATACGCTATGTGGTACACAGTCATTTACTAAGCCTGTTTTCTTCGCTTGCTTAGCACGCACTTGCTTACCTGTAAGCATCCACTCAAGTGCTTTTTGCAGGCCAACTAATTTTGGTAAACGTTGAGTACCACCACCGCCAGGTAATAAGCCTAACTGTACTTCTGGCAAACCAAGCTTAGTGATATCGCTGTCTGAACACACGCGATAATCACAAGCTAAAGCAAACTCTAAACCGCCACCCAATGCAGCACCATGAATAGCACTTACTGTTGGGAAAGGCAGCTTTTTCATATCAAAAAATGCTTGCTGACACATCTCGCTTAACGCTAATGCATCTTCACGGCTATTGGCGCTATCAAGCATTTTAATATCAGCACCGGCGATAAAGTTATCGCTTTTACCACTGATAAATACCATGCCTTTTACTGCTTGCGCTTGTGCGTCTTTGAGTAAGGTTTTTAAATCTTCTGCAAAACTGCTGCGCAGGGTGTTCATTTTTTCACCCGGCACATCAATGGTTACAACGGCTACGCCGTCATCAGCCACTGATAAACTAAATACTGAATCTGTCATTACGCACTCTCCAATACAAAGGCTGCGCCTAAGCCACCCGCTGCACACGCAGTCGTAAGCGCTAAGCCGCCACCGCGACGATTAAGTTCATGTAAGCTTTGCGTGATCAGGCGCGCACCTGTTGCCGCAAATGGGTGACCGTATGCAAGTGAGCCACCTAATACATTGAACTTGTCCATGTTAATTTCGCCGATCGCTTTGCTGCGACCTAGCTTTTCTTGTGCAAATTTATCTGACGCAAACATCTTCATATTAGCCAGTGTTTGCGCTGCAAATGCTTCATGCATTTCAATTAAATCTAAATCAGCTAATGTGATACCTGCTCTATCTAAGGCAATTGGCGTTGAGTGCGCCGGACCCATTAGCATATCTTCATGTACACCAATTGCTGAGAAAGCAAAACTGCGTACATAACCTAGAATGTCGTAACCCAATGCTTTGGCTTTACTCTCACTCATCATTAATACCGCAGCCGCCCCATCAGTTAATGGCGTTGCGTTAGCTGCAGTCACTGATCCGTGCTGACGGTCAAATACTGGTTTTAATTTCGCGTAGCCTTCAACGGTTGAGTTATGACGAATGTTATTGTCTTGCTCAATAAAGCTCTTATAAGGTGCAACATGGGCTGTCATTACTTCATCTTTAAGTTTACCATCAGCCCACGCCTGACTTGCAAGGGTGTGCGAACGATGTGCTAAAGCATCTTGATCTTCACGGCTGATGCTGTGCGTTTTCGCCATTTGCTCTGCTGTTTGACCCATAGATAAACCAGTAGAGTACTCAGCGACCGCAGGCGGAACCGGAAGTAAATCTTTTAAACGTAGTTTAGAGAAAATCTTTAATCGCTGGCCAAGCGTACGGGCTTTGTTTAAATCAACAAGGCTACCCGCTAATTTTTTACTAACACCAATTGGTAATACAGATGATGAGTCAGCACCACCAGCGATACCTACTTGCACTGAGCCTGCCATAATTGACTCGGCTACGTTAGCAATGGCTTGGAAACTTGTTGCACACGCACGCGAAACAGAATAAGCATCAACAGAAACAGGCATACCCGTACCTAATACGATTTCACGGGCAATATTTGGCGCTTCTGGCATTTGCACTACTTGTCCAAATACAAGTTGGTCAATTTCAGATTTATCAAAGTTAAGTCGTTCAAGCATTTCGTTGACAACTAACTTACCCATATCAAGGGCTGGTACATGATGGAATGCTGTGGCTTGCTTTGCGAATGGCGTTCGCAGGCCGCTAACGATAGCGATACGATCGCCTTTTGCTGTTTTAAGTATATTTTGCTCAGACATTTATGCTCTCCCGCTGACAGGTCTGACCTGTTTGTTTTTCCTGATTCTAAAACAACCCGTGTACGAATGCCAATAGTAAGTTTTCAACCATAGGCTTTTTTCGGCCTATTTACAAAAAAACACCGTATTTATATGGTAGGCTAAAAATCCTTAAAAAAATAACGAACTATTTGAGGATTTTGTGTCTAACACTTGTGTTATAACTTTTGAATCCTTATAACTTGTTAATAGCGCCCCACCACGGTACCGTGCAAATAATTTATCGGTACTGAATATAACGCATTGGCGCATAACAAAAACAATTTTTGACTCACGCTTTTAGGACAGTCTTTTTATTATGGCAGTTAACGCATTTTCACAATTAAAATCATATCTAGACACGCAAATTATCGGCCAACCACAATTAACTCAAGCACTGTTAATCGCAATTTTGGCAGATGGCCACTTATTAGTTGAAGGCCCTCCGGGTCTTGCGAAAACGCGTGCAGTCAATGCCTTAGCGAAAGGCGTTGAAGGCAGTTTCCAACGTGTACAATTTACCCCAGACTTATTACCTGCAGATGTAACTGGTACCGATATTTATCGCCAGCAAACCAGTGAGTTCGTATTTGAAAAAGGCCCATTATTTCATAACCTAATTTTGGCAGATGAAATAAACCGTGCTCCTGCTAAAGTGCAATCAGCCCTACTAGAAGCCATGGCTGAACGCCAAGTAACAGTAGGTAAAAACACCTATCCACTGTCTGATCTATTTATGGTTATGGCAACCCAAAACCCGCTAGAACAAGAAGGCACTTACCCACTACCAGAAGCTCAGCTTGACCGCTTCTTATTGCATTTGAGCATTGATTACCCGGGTGCTGAACACGAATTAGATATCCTACGCCTAACCCGTGGCGAGGCTATTTCTGACAAGCAAGCAACGACACAGCAAATTAGTCAAAGTGAGCTATTTGCTGCCCGTAAAGCGATATTAGGTTTGTATTTAGCTGAGCCGCTTGAGAAATACCTAGTACAGTTAATTGTTGCCACTCGTGAAGCAGCAGAGCTTGATGAACAACTTGGCCGCTGGATTGAATATGGCGCAAGCCCACGTGCAACGATTGCCCTTGATAAGTGTGCCCGCGCGCATGCTTGGCTAGAAGGCCGTGACTTTGTTGCCCCAGATGATATTCAAGCAGTGCTGCATAATGTATTGCGTCACCGTATTATCTTAAGTTACGAAGCACAGGCCGATGGCATCAGTAAAGACGATGTGATCAGCCGTATTTTAGAATTGGTGGCAGTGCCATAAGCTATGTCGAGCCAATTTGATACAGCGGCGTGGTTAGCAGCGAGTCATAGTCAAGGCGTCAATTTATCACTCAAAGAGTTGATGTATTACAAAGCCAAAGCTCGTTTGCTAGAACTTGCGCCCAAAGTAAAAATCAAAAACAGCTTAGCTGGGCAATACCTTGCGCCCCATAAAGGCCGCGGTATGGAGTTTACCGAGGTGCGTCATTACCAAGCCGGTGATGACATACGCTCTATCGACTGGCGTGTTACTGCACGGACTGGCGAAACCCACACTAAGTTGTTTCAAGAAGAAAAAGAACGCCCTGTTTTCGTCTTTACCGACTTTTCTAACTCGATGCTGTTTGGCTCAAAGTTACTGTTGAAGTCAGTGCAAGCAGCGCACATCAGCGCACTGGTTGCTTGGTCGGCGTGTCAACGAGGTGATCGCATTGGTGGCTTGGTGTTTAATCAGCAAGGTCATCACGAATTAAAACCGACCTCACGTGAAAAAGCCGTGTTAAAGCTTTGTCACAACTTATGTGATATTCACAGCCAAGCTCTAACTAATATCGACCAAACAGCCACCAGCTTCTTTAGCGAAAACCTTAAACGCCTTAATCATTTAGCAAAGCCTGGGAGCTTGGTTTATATCGTCTCGGATTTTAGTGCCCTTGATGAAGCCAGTTTCAAACAACTTGAAATGCTGAGCAGGCACTGTGAATTGATTGGCTGCCATATTAGCGATCCGTTCGAGCACCAGCTACCTGCTTTTAAACAAACGGTGACTGTATCAGCAAATGGCCAAGAGCTTGCTTTACCACTAATGGATAAGCAATTTCGCGAGCGCTTTGCTAAGTCTGCCGAAGCGTCGTTTTCTAACAGATTAAAACGCTTACAAAAATCTGGGCTTAGTTTAATTTCATTCAGTGCAGCCACTCCTCTTGAGCTGCAATTAGTGAGAAAGTAACAATGCAAAAAAATCCGCTAGATGGCTTACATGATGTCATTGCACCGACCGAGGTTGCATGGTGGCCACTTGCTCCAATTTGGTGGCTGATCATCGCCTTAGTTTGTTCGTTATTAATTATCGGCTTAGTGCTTTTATATAAAAACCAGCAGTTTAAAAAAGCCAAAAAACAAGCCATTAAATTAAGTAAAACCCTCAGCGATGAGGATACGCAAGAGCTACACATTATTTTAAAACGCTTAACTCGTCATTATTACAACAGCCAACTTGCTTCTCAGCCTTTGGCAAAGTGGTCTGAAAGTTTATCGAAACTGAGTGGCGATAAATTTAGTTACGACGAACTAATGCCGCTTTATCAACAACAAAGTAATAATGCTGAACTTGCAGCTAAATTACGCAATGCTATTAGCAACTTTAAACTCAAGGAGCCAATTAATGTTTGAGTTTAGTTGGCCATGGTGTTTTGTGCTTTTACCCCTACCTTGGTTATTGAGCCGCTTCATGCCCTTAAAACAACAAGGGCAGTTACGTTTACGTATTCCTGGCTTTGCTAAGCTAGGCTTAAATAATCAAGCAGTACAGCAACATAGCCGCAAAGTTTCATTGCTCGAATGGGCTGTTTGGGTCTCTTTGGTTGTCGCTATTGCAAACCCAACTTGGCTTGATGAACCTATTACGCTGCCTAATGAAGGACGCGACATTATGCTGGCGGTGGATTTATCTGGCTCGATGACGGAGCAAGATATGGAGTATCGAAATAATCAATATGTAGATAGGCTCACTATGGTAAAAGCTGTACTCAGTGACTTTATTGAACAGCGTCAAGGTGACCGCCTTGGTCTTATCTTATTTGGGGATACCGCATTTTTACAAACCCCCCTTACCCGTGATGTTAAAACGGTGAGCCAAATGCTCAGCGAAGCGCAAATTGGCCTAGTAGGTAGAGCAACAGCCATTGGTGATGCATTAGGTTTATCCGTAAAACGTTTTGCTAATAAAGATGAAAGTAACCGTATCGTAGTGCTATTAACCGATGGTCAAAACACTGCCGGTAACCTTGATCCTGAAGATGCGCTACTGTTAGCCCGCGAAGAAGGCATTAAAGTGTATACCATAGGTGTTGGCTCAGATAGTAAACGTGGCTTTAGCCTGTTTAATATGGGTGGTATGAGTGGTGGTAACTTGGATGAAACTTTACTAAAACGCATTGCCGAGCAAACTGGCGGCTTATACTTTAGAGCAAAAGATGTGGCTGGTTTACAGCAAATTTACCAAGAGCTCGATAAGCTTGAGCCAATTAGTAGCGATGAGCAAACGTTCCGCCCACAAATTTCATTGTTTTATATTCCACTGCTTGTGGCGCTAGGCTTAATAAGCATAGCAATGCTCGTCAGTCTTATTCGCCAATTTAAGCAGGAGAGCTAGTATGGATTTTGAATTTATTCGCCCTGCCCTACTTTGGCTATTAATCCCCGCGCTGATTATTTTTAGTGTGCTGTTGGTACGCAACAAAAAAAGCGCCCCAGCTGATTTAATTGCGCCCCATTTGGCGCAGTTTGTAATGAGCGACAATCATAAAAAACAAAGCCAACCGCTTTGGCTAGTTGCTGTATTTACTCTTTTAGCCATCGTTTTTGCAGCAGGTCCAAGCTTTGAAAAGAAACAAGTTCCGGTGTTTCAAGCAAAGAATGCGCGAGTTATTGTGATGGATATGTCGTACTCCATGTTCAGTACCGACATAGCACCAAGCCGATTAGTTCAAGCTCGATTTAAAGCACTTGATATGATTGAGCTTTTCAAAGAAGGTGATACGGCATTGGTCGCTTATGCAGGCTCTGCATTTACTATTTCGCCGCTAACCAATGACGCTAGCACGTTGGCTAACCTTATCCCAAGCCTGAGCCCAGATATCATGCCGAGCAAAGGTTCGAATGTTATTGAAGGCCTAGAAAAAGCCGATGATTTACTTAAACAAGCTGGCTATTTAGATGGTGATATTATTTTAGTCACCGATGGGGTTGATAGCCTAGATCAAGAAGATATTAGCCGCTTTACCGCTCAGTCTAATTATCGCTTAAATGTCTACGGCGTTGGCACAGAGCAAGGTGCGCCGATTAAGCTACCAGAAGGTGGCTTTTTAAAAGACATTCAAGGACAGATTGTTATTCCGACGCTTAATGTTAGCCGCTTAAGTTCGCTTGCACGTAATAGCGGTGGCAAATTCGCACTGTATCAAACCAGTAATCAGGATATTCAAACATTTGCCCCCACTGCCAATGCAGAAGTACTCAAAGATGAGAAACAAAGCCAAGCATTATGGCGAGTTGATGCCGGTATTTACGGCCTGATTATTTTATTGCCGTTAGCGCTCTTTTTAATTCGTCGTAGCAGCCTAGTGCTTGGCTTTTTGTTTGTTATGCTCCTACCTCAGCAACAGATTTACGCCGCTGAATTACCAGACGTATTTAAAAACCAAGACCAACGTGCTCTTGATGCCTATCAGCAAAATCAATTTGAACAAGCCGCCCAAGCACAAAACACGCAATTAAAAGGCGCTGCTCTTTATCAGCAAGGTAATTACCAAGCGGCCATGGATGCGTTTAGTGAAGATAAATCGGCGACGGGTTTGTACAACTACGGAAATGCCCTTGCTAAGGCAGGTGAGCTAGAACAAGCCATAGAAGCATATAAGCAAGCCCAACAGCTTAAAAATGACTTCACTGAGGCAAAAGAAAACCAAGCCCTCGTTGAACAGCTATTGCAGCAGCAAGAGCAACAACAGCAACAAGATCAACAGCAAAACAACGATCAACAAAACTCTGATGGCCAGCAAGATAACCAGCAAAAGCAACAGGGTGAAAATTCACAGCAAGGTGAAAACTCAGAGCAGAGTGAGCAGCAAGATGGCCAACAACCGTCAGAGCAAGGTGAGCAATCAGATCAAAAAGGTGAGCAAAGCGAGTCTAATAGTGACCAGCAAAACAAACCTGAAATGGAATCACAAGCAGACACGTCGTCACAATCAGGAGAACAACAGCCAGAGCAAGCTCCCGAGCAACAAGATGCTCAGCCACAGCCATCGCAAAGTGATGAACAAGCTAAACAGCAAGCAGAGCAACAAGCCATGCAGGCACAAGCTGCTGAACTGACTAATGAAGAGAAAGAAAAAGCCCAGCAACTTAACCAGCTGCTGCGCAAAGTTCCCGATGATCCTGCGATCTTATTAAGAAATAAAATGCAATTAGAAGCACAAAAACGAAACTATCAACGTCGTCCACGAGGAGCCGAAAAATCATGGTAATGCGATTATTATGTTGTTTATTGCTAATCGCGGCAGCGCCGCTTTGGGCTGCCACCCAGCTACAGGCAAGTGTTGATAAAAACCCTGTCCTTGCTGGTGAGTTTTTTGTTTTAACCATCTCAGCAGACGACTCTATTAACAGCGAGCAACCTGACACTTCGGTGTTATTAAAAGACTTTGTTGTAGGGCCAACCAGTGTTAGCTCGCGCACTAATATTATTAATGGTGAAATCAGCAAGCAAACCAACTGGTCTGTAAAGCTGATGACCCGTAAAGAAGGCACTTATACCATCCCTGCCTTTACTGTTGCCGGTGTTAGTTCAAAACCCATTGAGCTAACGGTGGCTAAACGAAGCCAAACCTCTGAACAAAATAAAGAAGCCTTCATTAAAACCAGCATCAAGCCAAGTAGCTTATACGTGCAAGAAGCCGGTGTTTATACGGTTAAATTGTATTTAGACAACAACAAAGAATTGCTGGATGGCAACTTAACTACGCCAGAAATGGAAAACGCTGAGCTAACCCCAATTAACAAGCAATCTGAAGACTATGAGTTAATTGATGGCAAACGCTATTTAGTGATCACCCGTGAGTACTTAGTGCAGCCACAAAAAAGTGGCGTAAATACTATTACGGCACCTGTGTTCAACGGCCGTATTCGTCAAAACTATCGCCAAATGGCTGTCTCAGCGATGGGCGAAGATGTTGATGTTGAAATCAAGCCAATCCCAGATAACTACACAGGTGCATGGCTACCAAGCGAACTGGTTAACCTTGATGAGCAATGGCAACCAAAAGACGACACCGTTGAAGTTGGCACCCCTATCACTCGCACCATTACTTTAACTGCATTGGGGGTTACTAAAGAGCAACTTCCTGATATCGATATGCCACAGGTGCAAGGCTTTAGAAGCTACCCTGATGAAAAAGAGAGTAACCATCTGGTACGTGATGGCCGTGTTATTTCTCAGCAAACAGCTTCTTATGCTTTATTACCGCAAACACCGGGCACTTACACATTGCCTGAAATAAAGCTGCCTTGGTTTAATACTAAAATCAATCGTATTAGCTATGCGACCATACCTGCTCGTACATTAACAGTTGTGCCAAGTACAAACCCACTCACACCAACAGCTCCTGCTATCGCAGAGCCGCAAACCGTAAGCTCTAATGAGCTGGGTGATACGCCAACTAATATGCAAACGGTCACAAAAGTAACGACCCCTATGTGGCTTATTATCGTGGCAGTGGTCGGCTATGGACTTTGGCTAATCACCTTAGTGCTTTACTTTAAAAAGCGTCCTCAGCAACCGACAGCTGAGCCATTACCTACCAGTGGTTCATCAGCATCGTTAAATGAGCTTAAGCAGTTTGCAAAACAAAACAATAACTCTGGGTTTTATAACGCATTAAACCACTACGCAAAACAACAGACTGGTAAAAATGCTGCGGCCATCGAATGTTTATTAGCATCACTCAAAAACACACAACTTAATGATGAAATTGCTAAATTACGCACTAAACTTTATAGTTCAGCAGATGAACAGGTTGATTTAAGTTTAATCGTCAGCTTGCTAAGCCAAGCCGCAAAGCAAACTAAATCAACATGTAATGACACTGAATTAATGAATCTTTATGATTAACTATTAACCTAAATAGTTGAAAATAAACGGCTAATATTGAGTTAGCCGTTTTTTTAAGAAAAAAATAATAATCTCAGAAAGTTTTTTTCTGATAGGCAGGTCTTAGTTACTATGACAGAAAAACAAAAGCGATATGAAGCGCTGGTTCATGTCTACCACAGTGAGCTTTTTCGCTTTGCGTATTGGTTGTGTCGTGATCAGAACATTGCTGAAGACTTAGTGCAGGAAACCTTCCTGAGGGCTTGGCGTGCCTTGGATTCACTGCAAGACCAACAAGCAGTTAAACCTTGGCTGTTGACTATTTTGCGCCGCGAGAATGCACGCCGTTTTGAACGTAAACAATTTGATTACGCCGATGTTGAAAACGACACCCTTGTAGATGAACAAAGTTCAACCCTTGATGCCGAAATGGAACAAACAGTGATTCAACGACAAATAGGAAAGTTATCACAAGAATATCGAGAACCATTGCTGCTGCAAGTGGTAATGGGTTGCTCTGGCGATGAAATCGCCGAGATCCTCGATTTAAATAAAAATACTGTCATGACACGACTTTTTCGTGCCAGAAACCAGCTTAAAGAGGCTTTAAGCAGTGATGATGACCAACTTAGAGGAGCATCAAATTAATGGATGAACTCGAGTTTCGCCGCCGCATCCTCGCCGAGCCAAGCACTATTGATAAGGAACTTGAAGCGTTTGCCGAGCAGGACACAGATAAACAGGCGTTTATTGATGATGTACGTGCCTTTGACGATGAACTAAGCAAAGCACTTAACATCCCCGTGCCTGAAAATTTAGCACAGCGAATTATTGATAATACATATAGTTCTGAAGCAGAAAGCGCTGAGCAACCGCTAGACACCATTGTTGAGGCTAAGTCACGCTTTGCCTTTAATCGACTGTATTTAGCCGCTGCAGCGTCATTTTTAGTGGCAATTAGTGTGTTCTTTGTCAGTAACAAACAACATACGTTATACAGTGTCGGTGAGCATGCCTTTGCGCATCTTTACCATGAAATTGGCTCGCTAGATAAACATGAAGCAATAGATCTTGCTTCGGTAAACGAAAAGTTTGCCACCATTGGCGGTCACTTAGATGAGCTACCAGGTAAAGTAACCTATTTAATGTTTTGTGATTTTCAGGGTAAAAAAGGCCTACACTTGGTATTTGAGTCAGATTTTGGCCCAATGACGGTATTCATTGTGCCTTCTGACGAGCAACCATTTGGCACCGGCTCTGATGATTTCAATGATGAGCGTTTCGCAGGCCACATCAACCGAGGCGATCGGGCTGATACCATCTTGATCGCGAGTATTGGTGCGCCACTTGATAGCTACAATAACATGATCAATGACGCCATTCGCTGGCTGCACTAATACCTACTCGTAGTAACACATATTACAGGCATAAAAAAACCGCAGTCACTGCGGTTTTTTTATCGCTATAAAGCAAGTTACTTACAAACGTCTGCTACTGCATTTGCAAAGTAATCAATGTTTGCATCACTGATACCAGCAACGTTTACACGGCTAGAACCAACAATGTAGATTGAGTACTCTTTTTGTAAGCGCTCGATTTGCTCTTTATTAATACCTAGAAATGAGAACATACCATTTTGACGGTCAATAAATGAGAAGTCTTGCTCAATGCCTTTCGCAGCTAAGCTTTCTTTGATTAATGTACGCAAACCATTAATGCGATTACGCATTTCATCAAGCTCGTCATGCCACATTTGCGTCAGCTCAGTGCTACCTAAAATCGTGCTAACAATATCAGCACCATGCGCAGGCGGCATTGAATAGATGCTACGTACAACACTTAATAATACAGAGTTAGAGATATCAGCAGTCGCTGCATCTTTAGCGATGATTGAACATGCACCGATACGCTCGCGGTATAAACCGAAGTTTTTCGAACAAGAAGAACAGATGATTAGCTCATCTACCGCTGCTGCTAATTTACGAAGACCCGCTGCGTCTTCTTCAAGGCTTGAACCAAAACCTTGGTAAGCAATATCAACCAGTGGCGTGAAACCAACTTCAACAGCAAGATCAGCAACTGTGCTCCATTGCTCAGCATTTAAATCCATACCGCTTGGGTTGTGACAACATGCGTGGAATAACACCACATCACCTTTAGGCACTTGCTTAAGGGTATTAATCATGTCATCAAATAAAAGGTCTTTATTTTCGTAATCGTAGTAAGGGTATTCTTTTACTGTTAGGCCCGCCGCTTCAAATAAGCTGATGTGGTTTGCCCACGTTGGCGTAGTTACCCATACTGTCGCATCTTTGTTGCAACGTTTGATAAATTCTGCTGCAACACGTAATGCACCTGTACCACCTGGTGCTTGTGCAGTGCGAACACGGTTAGCTAAAAGTGCTGGATGCTCACCCAGTAATAAGTTTTCCATTTTTTGGCAGTAATCAAGGTTACCTGCCAAGCCAATGTACGATTTACTGGTTTCGTTTTCTAAACGAAACGCTTCCGCTTTTTTAACCGCTTTTAATACCGGCGTATTGCCTTGCTCATCCTTATAAACACCTACACCCAAATCGATTTTCTTTGGGTTTGTATCTTGTTTAAAGGCCGCCATTAGGCCAAGAATAGGATCTGTTGGTAATGGTTTTAATTCTGAGAACATTGACTATCTCTTTTTATAGGGGTTAGCGTTGCCACTAGCTTAACATAAAAACCCAGCCTGATTACTAGTTAAATTAGACCAAGAGTTGAGGAATTTTAATACAACAAGCCACAAGTAATGCGAGGGTCTGCTGATCAAAGAAATCATTATTAAATGCTTCCGCATCTATAATACCTAAGCATTCATTTTTGTCTGATAACAGCGGTAGACAGGTCTCTGCTTTCACCTTAGGATCGCAAGTATAATACTCACCACCTTGTGCAAGGTAATCGGCTACGTTATTGATCACACGCCCTTGCTTAGAAAGCGCAACTTGAACATTGTTACTGCCTTTAGCAAACGCTTCAGTTAACGGGAATAATGGACGGCTCGGTGCACCATGATAAACCAGCTTTAATAACTGAGAACCTTCTTCAGTATTGGTCGCTTGATAAATACCAAACCAATCAACGTGAGTCTGGGCAACAACAAAATCGATAATTTGTTGAAGCTTAGCCAGCTTTTCAGTATTGGTAGCATCCTCAGCAACATAGTCGTTTAATTTGAATGGTTCATCTTGTAAGTAACCAAATAAACTACACGCACCACCCTCGCCTAGCTCAGGAATTTGGTATTCCCAGCGCACTGCAGGTAAAGCTGACTGTGCAAGGTAATGTTCAAGGTTTGATAATTGCTCAACAACCAAGCTTTCTGGTAAATCAAGTTGAGCAGTCGATAAGTAGTTAGAAATCATTTAGCCATCCAAACATCTATAATGCCGAGATGATAACATGCGATTTTACTGTGAGCTAGTACTGCTTGCTGTTAATTGATAATAAATTTCGACCTGATTGCCAGCACTATTAAATGTGACGCCAGTCGCAATTTCGCTCAGCAAACATAAACCTCTGCCATGCTCTCGCACTAAGTTTTGTTGCTCAGAATCTTGTTTGTTAAATCCATGTCCCGAGTCACAAATTGTAAAATACAAAGCATACTCTTCAGGGCTATAGCGGATATCAATGATAATTAATGCATCGGTTAAATTAGCTAATGCTTTTTCTCGTTGTTGATAATAAATTAAAAAACCATCGTCATGATTTTTCACATCAGAGTCTAGTCCTAAAACACCGTGATCAAGCGCATTATTATAAGCCTCAGATAAGATAAGAAAAATATTGGCTCGGTGAGCGTTTAAACCTGGTACCCGACTGATTACATTAACAACCTCTAAAACAGGATCAGTGCTTTTAATCTGCTTTGAATTTAAGCTTAAAGAGAAGTTAAATGGCAATTCAGAATAAGGTTCTACCATTTGTTCAGGTTCAGGCACCGGCAAACAATTTAACAACACTAAACTTAAATCGTCTTGCTGCTCGTTACCTTGTGCAAAACGCTTAACTCTTTCGAGCACTTGATGACAGGAAATGTTATCTCTAGAGGCAAGCACATCTTTAAACCGTTTTTCTCCAAAATAAACTTCTCTTGGATTAATCGTTTCAATAATTCCGTCAGTCGCCATAACGATTCGTGATGTAGTTTCAACCTCTGTATGGATCAAAGCGCGTTCAAATTCATCATCCTCTAAAATTCCCAACGCCATATGTTGAGATTCTAATGTACGAATTATATTTCCCTGCTGATCGATGATATAGGTGTCTGGCAGACCACCTAACCATGCAGAAACACTTTTACCTGTATTGCTAAGCTCTAGAATAGTTGCCGCACAAAACATATGCCCAGGTAATAACTTCGCCAATACTGAGTTAATCTCAGCTGCAATGTCTCTTACCGACATGCCCTTACTTACCATCGTATAAAAGACTCTAGATGCCGGTAATGCACCAACAGCAGCAGCTAAGCCATGACCAGTAAAGTCTCCTAGCATACAATACAAGCTGCCAATTGGACTTTGCCCAACCAAAAACATGTCGCCATTAAACATAGCAGCAGGCGATAAATGAAAATCTAAATGGGTAGGGAATGACTGTTGGTTTTCAAGCGCGTTATTAAAAATGTGCTCGACAATTTCATGCTCACGTTCAACTTGATTTTGATGGTACTCAAGTTGTAAATTCTGCTCTCTTGCTTTTTGACTTAGGTTGCGAATGCGGCTGTGTGCTTTAATTTTCGCATTTAAGATTACCTCTTGGAATGGCTTGTGTAAAAAGTCATCCCCACCGACCGCTAAGCAGCGTTCAAAACTTGCTTCGTCTTCTAAAGAGGTTATAAAAATAATAGGTAAGTAAACTTGGCTGTAGCGCTCTTTTATAATTGCAGCTGTTTCAAAGCCGTCCATTACTGGCATAATGACATCAAGCAGTACGATGTCTATCTTTTGTTCGTCAAGAAGACTTAAAGCAACAAGTCCATTTTCGGCAGTGAAAACTCGGTAGCCTTGTTGCTCTAACATCACAGTTAATAAACGACGATTTAGCTCTAAATCATCGACTACCAATATATTAAGCATCAATCGATATCAAATTTTTTATCAAAACGAGATATTTGTAAGATTTTCTTTAATTGAGGCTGACAGTTACTTATTTGTATTGTATCAACTTTGCCCGTTAGGTTTTTTTTCATATTGAGCAACATACCTAATGCTGAACTGTCCATATAATCAGTTTCTCTAAGGTCAATAACGACTTTATTGATATTGCTGTTTAAGTCGGCGTATGCCTGACGAAAAGATTGCACCAAATTAAAATCAAACTTTCCTTTTATCTGTACGGTTAAAATAGCGCCATCAGCAGATGTACTGCGCGTCAAACTCATAATAAACTCCTATTTAACAAATCTTTCCGAAGACTTATCTAAATATAACTGCTTAGAACAAATAAGCCAAAAAATAAAACACTTAGGATTAAATTTGTTATCATTTATCTAAGCTTCTACAACGAGATCCACTATGAGCGAAAATAATCTAGTTTACTCAACTTCTACAGGGCGCATTGAACAACCCAAAGAAAGTAAACCTGCACAAAGTAAAATGTTTAAAGATGGTTTTT
This sequence comes from Pseudoalteromonas sp. PAST1, assembly GCF_021532515.1. Classification (NCBI taxonomy): domain Bacteria; kingdom Pseudomonadati; phylum Pseudomonadota; class Gammaproteobacteria; order Alteromonadales; family Pseudoalteromonadaceae; genus Pseudoalteromonas; species Pseudoalteromonas sp. PAST1. Next base: position 44,559 of record NZ_JAKGBH010000010.1, read on the forward strand.
TACGAATCGAACGCCAAACAAAAGGACGCAAAGGTAAAGGTGTGATGTTAGTGGTTGGTATTGATAGCCAACAACATGACTTAAAAAAATTAGCCAAAACCATTAAAAGTAAGATGGGTCAAGGCGGTGCAGTAAAAGAGGGTATCATCGAAGTTCAAGGTGATGACAGAGATAAGCTAAAAGCGATTCTCGAAGCGCTGAAATTCAAAGTAAAAATAGCAGGGGGTTAACTTCCCCCCCTACTTTATTAATCATTCTTGATTAAATCTAGTGACTGTAAATGCTCATATAACTTAGGTAATTCAGCCTCACTCACAGGCGGACTGAAGTAATACCCTTGCACAACAAAGCAGTTATTATTTTGTAAAAACTCAATTTGCTCTTTTGTTTCGACCCCTTCAGCAACAACGTTAAGCTTAAGTTTTTGTGCCATTGCGATAATCGCAGCAGTGATCTCCATATCATTACTGTCTTCAGGGATATCTTTCACAAAAGAGCGGTCAACTTTTAAAATATCGACTGGAAAGCGTTTCAAATAACTCAGTGACGAGTATCCGGTACCAAAATCATCAATTGAAATTGAAACGCCAAGTGCTTTTAGTTGATGCAGTTGTAAGATCGCCGCCTCAACATGTCCCATTAACATACTTTCAGTCAATTCTAAGTGAATGCGTTTTGGTTCAACTCCTGTTTGCTTGATGATTTTATCAAGCGTCGACACCAAATTAGCATCTTTAAATTGACGTGCTGATAAGTTGATTGAAATATTATTTTTTAAGTCTTGGCTTGCTAAACGTGCAGCAAACTCACACGCTTCTTGCAATATCCACGCTCCAAGCTCAACAATCAAACCTGTAGCTTCAGCAATAGGAATGAATTTAGTTGGCGGTATCATGCCTTCATTTGGATGGAACCACCGTATGAGTGCTTCATAGCCAACAACTTGATTCTTGCGACAATCTACTTGTGGCTGATAGTAAACCTGGAACTGCCCCTCACGAATACCTGTACGTAACTCATTTTCAATAAACAAGCGTTCATTGGCAGCAGCATTAAGCTCTTGGCTATAAAAGTGGTAAGTATTACGCCCTTTCGCTTTTGCTTCATACATAGCAAGGTCAGCATGCTTCAGTAGCTGATCTTCCTCTTGGCTATCAAATGGTGCCATCGTGATACCAATACTGGCACTAATTATCACTTCATTGTTACCTAGTTTGATAGGCTCATTAAGAGTACGTTGAATGGTATTCGCCACTTCCATGGCGTGAGTTTGATGCTCAATACCACTTAACAGGACTGCGAACTCATCACCACCTAAACGTGCAATGGTATCTTCGGTGCGTAAACGCTTTTTCAAACGATTAGCAACTTCAACCAATAACTGATCGCCCGCATCGTGACCTAGCGTATCGTTGATACGTTTAAATTCATCTAAGTCAAAGTAAAATAAAGCAAATGCATAATGACCACGTTCAGCAAGTGCCATAGACTTGCGTAGCTGCATTCTAAAGAAAGTACGGTTTGCAAGCCCTGTTAATGTATCAAAATAGGCAAGCTGTTCCATTTTTCGCTGACTTTCTTTCACAAACGAAATATCTTGAGCTGAAGCCACGTAACTGGTGATTTCCCCCCCTTCTTCGCGGATTGGAGAAATACTCAATGAAACCCATACAGATTGACGCTCATTACCCTGTAATAAAGTATCTCCTCGCCAATAGTTACGGCTACGTAGGTCGATATCAATATCGTCAACTAAAATCGCCATTTCTTGAGAGATAATATTCATCAATGGTGAGCCAATAAAGTGGCGTTCCTCGAAACCCGTCATCTCAACCATTTTCGGGTTCACGTATTTGATTTCAAAGTCTTGATTAGTGATCACAACGCCAGTGCCTGAGAAGGCAACCGCTTTGGATAATCGGTTCGCTGCTTTTTCAGCTATTTCTTTTTCGCTGATGCGCTGATTTAAACCATCGATTAATTTACGAATTTCTATTGCCATGTCTCTAAAAGAGCCATTAAGCGTGCCTATTTCGTCTTTGTTCACTTTAGGAAATTCAGTTTGAAATTGCCCTTTGCCAAAACTAACAACCGCATTTACCAAAGAGTGAATACGACGCAGTACTAATTGATAAAGTGCTTGATGCAATAACAAGGCAACTAAAATAGCGTACAGGATAAACAAGCCAAAGAACTTTACTTTTAGCTCTTCAAGCGCAGAAAGTGCCGACGAGCGCTTTTTATAAATACCAATATACCAATTAAGGTTCTCGACTTTGCGGATATTGATAATATGGGTTTCACCATCTTGTACAAATGAATTTGCAGACTCTGGTAATTTTAAGCGAATGGTTTCAGACACTAATTTTTGTAGATCAGGATTAACAAAATCTTCTGTCAGTAACTTTTTACCTTCACGGCCATATTGCTCAAGCGTTGTTTTATCTAAATCAGGATGAGCTAAAAGCTGACCTTTCGCATCAAACACTAATAAATGTTGCTCACGATCGCCAATAGGCAGCTGTGCCAATAAGGTTTCAAGAGCAATATCACTACCAGTGACACCAAAAAATTCGTTATCAAGATAGATTGGCACAAGCACGCTTACTACCCACTTATGCCAAATAGTATCGTAATACACCTTTGACCATACAGCTTCTCGGCTCGGGTTTGTTGCAGCTTGTGCGTAATTAAATGTCTCGCCTTTGGTAAAGTCAAAATCGCCCGGTACATTGAGCGCCCAATTAGGTGGAGCAATACGTATAAAGTTATCTTTAGTGATTAAATAAAAATTAAAAAAGTCTTGGATAAGCGTTGGTGAGACAATTTTCCATAGCGATTCAGAATCGTTAATCAGCTGCTTATAAAAATTAGAGTACTGGTCTTGTGGAATAAATGAAGCTGATAAACCATCCTCAGAAGTGCTGCGAATACTGCCATCAACTGCAAACTTTATATCTGCGCTGCGGTTATTTTGTAGATGTGACTCATTATGCAGTAGCTGACTACTAACGACATTGTTAGCTTGCTCTGCAATATTTATTTTGGTGTTAATTAAGCGATTGAATTGACGACTCAAGCGTTCACTCGAATGCTTTAAAAGTTCGTGCTCTTCAAAAACAAGCTGTTTTTCTTCTGATTTAAGCATTAAAGCTGCAGCGCAAATACCTGCAATTAAACAAATAGCAGAGATTAACAGCGACAATTTCATACTTAATGAATTCACCCCAAACCGGGATGGCGGTCGTCGATACACCACAGGACTACCTTATTAATAATTGTTATTATTTATTATGCAAAAACAAATATACCAGATTCATTTTTAGATTTATAAATTTTTTATGAAGATTAATGAAATTTCTGAGGAATCTTTCGCTTTGTCCAAAATAGCATGTTTATGCAGTTGACTTTACATAGAAGTATTTTTACATTAGTCCAATGAAACAAATTATCTCTCGCACTTATTTTTCTTTTTTTAGCTTCTTTAGATAGAGGAGGCTTAACTGTTTGCGAGATAATTTCACCGAATAGCTAAAGCCTCCCTCTTGGGAGGCTTTTTTGTTTGTGCACTGTTTTGGAATGAGGAAACCAACATGAGCATTGATACATTAAATGCGTTACGACACGATATAAATGAAATCGACTCCGACTTACTTGTGTTACTAGCTAAAAGACGCCGTATAAGCCACAGCGTAGTCGAATATAAAATTGCCAATAACAAACCAATTCGTGATGAAGCTCGCGAACAAGCACTTCTGGAAAAACTAATCAGTTATGGTAAGTCATTAGGTCTTGACGCTTACTACATTAATAATGTGTTTCAAACTATTCTTGAAGATTCTGTTTTAAACCAGCAAGCCATGCTGCAAAAGAACCTCAACCCAGAAGCTATGAGCGAAAGCCATCGTGTTGCGTATTTGGGTGGGCAAGGCTCATATAGCCAACTAGCCTGCCATAAATATTTTAGCCGCCGCCCTGGCAAAGTGATTGAAATGGGTTGCTCTAGCTTTGAACAGATCACTGGTAAAGTTGAAAGTGGACAGGCTGATTTTGGCTTACTGCCAATTGAAAACACCAGCTCAGGAAGTATCAATGAAGTATTCGACTTATTACAACACGCACAAGTATCAATTGTAGGTGAAGTAACCCACAGCGTTGAGCACTGTTTATTAGCAATGCCAGGTACTGAGCTATCTCATATCAATAAAATTTTTGCTCATCCACAACCTTTTGCTCAATGTAGCCGTTTCATTCAAGGCCTAGGTGACATTCAACATGAAACCTGTGATTCAACCTTCCACGCATTGCAATCTGCGGTTGAAACAGCAAATAGCGCCGCTATCGGCTCAGCTCAAGCTGGCAAAAATGTTGGTTTAGAAGTAATTAAGTCAGGCCTTGCAAACCAAAGCGAAAACCACAGCCGCTTTATTGTTGTCGCCCGTAAGCCGCTACAAGTATCGAAACAAATTCCGACCAAAACCAGTTTAATCATGGCGACTAAACAACAAGCAGGTTCATTGGCTGATGCTTTAATGATTTTTAAACATCACCAAATTAACCTAGTAAAACTAGAATCTCGCCCCGTACCAGGAAATCCGTGGGAAGAAGTGTTTTATGTTGACCTCGAAGCAAACCTTGATGACTTACATGTTAAGCAAGCGCTTGAAGAGCTGAAAGAACACACTCAGTACACACGTGTATTAGGCTGTTACCAAAGTGAGTCTTTGCAGGCTGTTAGTGTGTAATAGCCTGCCTAGATATGACTAATGAAAAGGAGTCTGTCGACTCCTTTTTCGTATAATTTCATCTTAGATACTTGCACCCATAGCCCTGTCTAAGCATAATCTTGAAAACAATTTGAAATTGGATCTTTCATGAATTGGTTAGCAGAATTAGCAACTAAAAGAACACCTTGGTTATTACTAGCGTTTATTTCACTCGCATTTGAAGTCACAGCATTGTTTTTTCAATACAACATGGGACTTGAGCCATGTATCATGTGTATTTATCAGCGCACCGCTGTTTTAGGCTTACTTGCAGCGGGTGTGATTGGTGCGATTAACCCAAAAAGTATGGTTGTTCGCTTAGTCGCATTTGCCACTTGGAGTATCTCAGCAATTTGGGGTTACTTTATTGCTAAAGAACACATTGCAATGCAAAACAATACCGACCCGTTTGCATTTAGCTGTGCATTTGAACCTAACTTCCCAAGTTTTATGCCTTTGCATGAATGGATCCCTAGCTTCTTTGCTGCCACTGGTGATTGTGGCAATATCGATTGGCAGTTTGCTTCAATGAGCATGCCGGCATGGATGGAAGTGATTTTTGCAGCATTTTCAGTGGTATTTGTGGCTGTTTTAGTTAGCCGATTAGTGAGCAAAAAGTCGCTATAATGATTTATTTTTTTACTAGCCAAATCCCTACTTTAAAAAACTTTAAAGTAAGGCAACGCCAGCAGATTATTGCTCTTGCTTTAGCTCATTTAAGCCCGAGCAAAAAGATCATTTTATCGGTATGTAAGCTTGCCTTTTTAGCGCCATTATTTTTAGGTTTAGCTTACTTTGAAGGGTGGATGCTTATTCCTTGGTTGTTGTTAGCAGGTTTAAGTTACCCTCTTATCACAGCACCTATCGAAAACATGTTCGCGTTAGCGCATTTAGACAAGGCTATCAATGAATTTAAACAGGGCGAATAACGCCCTGTATAGGTGATAACCTGCTATTTATAGAGTAATTTTCCCCTCAAGTTTAGCGAATAGCTTATCACCAATTCCTTTTACTTCTTTTAATTGTTCTAGCGACTTAAACGAGCCTTGCTTGGTGCGATGCTCGACAATCGCTTTCGCTTTTGATTCACCAATACCCGGTAATTGAGTTAACTGCTCAATGCTGGCTTTATTAATACTCAGCTTTTGCATTTTAACTTGTGTTGCTTTGGTTGGTGTTTCGGCTGATACCTGTGTAGCAGGTAGTAATGCAAGAGTAGCGGCAAGTAAAATACTTGATAGTAATTTCATAATTTCCTCCATGACGCCCTTGTTTGGACTGATAGTTAGCGATTACCCAACACTCACTCCATCGCTTGTGTTTAACTTTGGGTAACATTTTAAATAAAGCTAATACACAAAGTATTGTCAAATTTACTAAATAAAAATTTTCTCAAGTTACTTGCAAAGTAAGGCTCGAAGCATTACTGTATATAAAAACAGTAATCTTAGCAGCGATTTTACGCTGCAATGCCAGGCTTAAATGCAGGAGAAATCATGGCTGTTGTTGTTAAATATGTTGTAGAAAGAAACGGAGTCGAGCGCATGACGTTTACTACTAAGAAAGAAGCTGATGCGTATGACAAAATGCTCGACATTGCTGAGTCATTAGAACTTATGCTTGAAAAAGTTGATGTACCATTAAGCGAGCAACAAATTGAGTCACTGGCGCTTGAAATGGCAAAAGAAAAAGACCAATTTATGGCGGTACTTAAAGGTGCAAAAGACGCGCCAGCTAAACCTAAAAAAGCAAAGTCAGACGATAACGTTGCTGATATAAAAGAAAAAGCGGCAAGCTAAACGCAAATTTAGATCATAAAAAAGGGCAACATCCGTTGCCCTTTTTTGTGTTTAATTAAAAACTACAGTGACGATTCAACTTCATCAAATAAGTCTGTAATTTCTTTTTTCGGCTCAGCCGTCATAAGGCTAACAACAACAATGGCTATTGTTGATAAAATAAAGCCAGGGACAATCTCATAAATGATTGCACTTAATGCTTGGCCATCAATAGTAATTGGCGCGTATATCCAAAACAGCACTGTTGCTGCACCAACAACCATGCCACTAATAGCCCCTTGTAAGTTCATGCGTTTCCAGTAAAGGCTCAGTAACACCAGTGGACCAAATGCTGCACCGAAACCAGCCCATGCATTACTTACTAAGTCTAAAATAGAGCTATTACGGTCATAAGCTAGGTAAATAGCAAATAAGGCAACTAAGATAACACTAATACGACCAACTAAAACCAGTTCTTTTTGAGATGCACTACGGTTTAAGTAAATTTTGTAGAAATCTTCAGTTAGAGAGCTTGAACACACTAATAACTGTGATGAGATAGTACTCATAATCGCCGCTAAAATAGCTGCCAATAAGAAGCCGGCAATTAAAGGATGGAAGATAAGCTCAGACAGCACTAAGAAAATAGTTTCTTTATCATCAATAGGCATTTGGTTTTCAAGCATATAAGCAGCACCAAATAGACCAGTTAGCACAGCACCAATTGCTGATAGCGTCATCCACGACATACCCACACGACGCATGGTTGGCATATCTTTCACTGAACGTACAGACATAAAACGCACAATAATATGTGGCTGACCAAAATAACCAAGGCCCCATGCCATTGCTGAAATAATCGCTATAGTCGAACCACCTGCAAACCAATCCATCATATTAAGTGCATGAATTTCTGATTCTTTTGGTGAGCTTAATAATAAGTCATAGCGTGCATTGGCAAGTGTATCCATAACTGGCTGATCAAGCATGGTAAACGTCGCAATTGGCACAGCCAGCAGCGAGATAAACATGATACAACCTTGCACAAAGTCAGTCAGGCTCACGGCTAAGAAGCCACCAAACAAGGTATATAACACGACGACACCTGTTGTGATGTATAGACCCATTTCGTAGCTCATATTAAATGAGTTTTCGAACAACTTACCACCTGCAACAACACCTGATGAGGTATATAAAGTAAAGAAAACAATGATTACAATCGCAGAGATAACACGCAGAATATTCTTATTATCATCAAAGCGGTTTGCGAAGTAATCAGGAATGGTGATTGAGTCATTCGCCTTTTCTGTGTAAACACGCAAGCGAGGCGCGACTAAGAAGTAGTTAGCCCACGCACCGAGTACTAGACCAATGGCAATCCAAACCTTACTTAAACCAAACAAGTACATTGCACCTGGTAGGCCCATTAGCAGCCAACCACTCATGTCAGATGCGCCAGCTGAAAGCGCAGCAACACTTGGTGATAAATTACGACCACCTAGCATATAGCCTGATACATCGTCGGTAGATTGCTTATAAGCATATAGCCCAATCCCCAACATGACGATGAAGTACAATGCTAACGAAATTATCATTCCTGTTTCCAAATTAGCCTCCAAAAGTTGTTTAATGTTGGCTTTTAATCCGAATAATGACTCGCAAGTTATTTAATTTAAAGACATTATTGGGGTAAAAACCTATATCACCCACGACTATATCATGCTTACCCCCCTTAACTCCAATCAAGCAGATAAATGACAAAGCTCAATTTTTCAACTTTTATCTAACATTTTTCTTATATTTAATCGCAAGTTATAGAATTTATCTGCAAATTATCCTAGTCTTTAATTCTTAATAAAATAATAACTTTTCCTCGCAAATGAACATTTAGCTAATGCTATTTCAGGCACAATGCAATATATTGCGAGAAGTAAATGAATTAACAGATGTGGACATGTTTGGACTATGTATTTTTACGCTGCACGCCAACCTATTTTAGACAGGGATAAAAAACTAATTGGCTACGAGCTTTTATTTCGAGATGGCGTAGACAATGTTTTTCCTGATATTGATGGCGATGAAGCAACGTCACGACTTATTGAAGGCAGCCAATTTAATTTTGGTTTAGAGGATTTAACGGATAACAAACCTGCTTATATCAACTTTACTCTAGAAACCTTGCAAAAGGGTTATCCTCTTTTACTTGGTAAAGAGCAGGTGGTAGTAGAGATATTAGAAACAATCCAACCAGGTAAACGCCTACTGGCATTAGTTAAAGATCTAAAAGAAAAAGGCTATATACTTGCACTTGATGATTATATTCACCAACCTGTATGGCGACACTTTTATCCTTACATCGATATTATTAAGATTGACTTTCTAACTTGTGATGTAGACTCAATAAAAGCGATCATCGAGGCTATTAAGCCGTATCCACACATAAAGTTGCTTGCTGAGAAAGTTGAAACATACGAAAAGTATCAGCTTGCCCTAGAAATGGGCTTTAGCTACTTCCAAGGGTTTTTCTTTTCAAAACCTGAGATGGTACAAAGCAAAACTTTGCCGCCATCAGAGATGGCTCTTGCCGAGCTTCTATATGAAACATCGAGTATTGATCTAAACCTCAGAAAAATCACTGAGGTGTTTGAACGTGACGTTAACTTATCTTATAAGTTGCTACGCTACTCAAACTCAGCGGCCTTTAAACGTCGCGCTGAAATCAGCACAATTAAACAAGCGCTTATTGTATTAGGAAGTGAAGAAATTAAACGTTTCTTATCACTTTTATTTGCAGCGCAAGTCGCAGCAGATAAGCCAGCCGAACTAATTCGCCTTTCATTGACCCGTGCTCGGTTTGCTGAATTATTGGCAATCAGCCACGGCAAAATGCGAGATACTGGTATGGCATTTTTAACGGGTATGATGTCGTTAATGGATGCAATCCTCGACGAAGATATGCCAAGTGTAATGAACAAGTTACCGCTGACTATTGAAATTAAAGATGCGCTACTCAAAGATGAAGGCTTATTAGCAACATATTTAAAGCTGGTAAAATTTTATGAGCAAGCAAATTGGGAAAAAGCGAAAGAAATCCAACAACAACTTGGACTTAAACCTGAAGAAGTACCGGACGCTTACCATGATGCATTAAGTTGGTCTAATGACCAAATGAGTGTGTTTGGGGACTGATGAATACCCATCCCTTAACGATATAAAAATGCCAGCAATTGCTGGCATTTTTATTTAACACTTTTAAAGATTCTCTAAGAAATCTTCGTCAAAGTCATCTGGTTCTTTTTCTAGTGGCGGATTACCATCATGTAGCTCATATAATTGACGCTGGAAGTAGATATCCTTCATGAAGATATAAGGGTCTAGCGACTCATTTAATAGGCTCTCTTGTGGCATTAATGAAGCACGGGCTTCAACCGCTTTAAGTGCAAACACTAATATTGTTTGAGGTGTTGTTAGTGTTATTTCAGGTAATACGAAATTATCAACAACATCACCAGTTAGGTTTCGTGCGGTACTTGGTCCCATACCAGGGATCATCAAGTAAGCACCATCACCCACTCCCCATACACCAAGAGTTTGGCCAAAATCTTCATCGACAATTTCTAAGCCCAGCGATGAAGCAACATCAAAAAAACCGAGTAGACCTACTGTAGAGTTCACTAAAAAGCGCGCTAAGCTAATACCCATATTACCAGGCTTACCCTGCAGACCAGCATTGACCATATCCGTTGGTGCGGTGATGTTATCGGTAAAATTAACAACACTGCGTCTCACCGGTGTTGGCGTTACTGTAACGTAGCCAACAGCTGCTGGTCGAAGAATATAGGCGTCAAGCACGTCCATATTAAAATCATACATAGAACGGTTAAACGACTGTAACGGATCTCGCTCATCCGCTTTTTCTTCGGGTATTTGTGCGCATCCTGCAAGCACTACAAAAAAGATAAAAAATATACTGTGCCTAAACATCGGCTATCCTTACGGTATTAACTCATTAATTAGCAACGCGTACTCTTTAACGTTCGCACGTTCTAAAATACCCGACTTGCCTTCCAACTCGCCGCTAGAAGTTACCACAGTTGCATCTTTTGATAAACGCGCAGTTAAAATAATTTTATCGACACTTGATAAATTCAGACCTTCAACCATGGCATTCGAATCACTCAATGTCACTGTTAGCGGAAAGCTGTATTCCGTCATTTTTACCACAGCTAATGGCATCTGTGGGCCACTGGCTGCTTTTGCAAAAACAAACAAGGTGCCGTTTTGTGGCTGCGAATCTGCTAGAGCTGAGTCTAAATCAACTGTGATGCGAATTTCACTGTGTGAAGCCTCTGCAATTTCTGTATTTGTAACTTGCTGCTGATTATTTAAGTGAGCATCAATTTCAGCAATACGCTCTGCAATCATGCTATAACGCGGATCATTTTGCTGCATACTTGCAAGCAGTACTTCAAACGCAGTTTTAGCTTGCAGCCAATCCTTGCGCTCATAAGCAATCAGAGCTAACAATGAGATTGCATCAATATTAGTCGGCTCTGCTTTTAACACTCTCGATAACATCGTTGCTGCACGTGACATATTCGCATCACTGCCTTCCATTAGCAGAACTTGCGAGTAGCTGATCAGCACTTGCTTGTTATCCGGGTTCATTTTTAGCACTTTATCAAATGACTGCATCGCCATATCAAATTCATTTAATGACATCGCAACACGACCTAGCAGCATCCACGCCACTTCATCATCACCACTTTGATCAAGCTTGGTACGCAATGCTAAAGCAAATGCTTGCAACTCATTCGGTGTCAATGGCTCACCATCTTGCATTACGGCACGTTCACCATACGACTTAAGGTTTGCCATCGCGTCATGCCAGCCTTTTATTTGCTGCTGACTACCCGTGTAACCGTAAAAGATAGCCGTTAAAACAATTAAAAAGCCAGCGCCAGTAAGGGCAAAAATACGGTTGTTACCTTTACTATTTAGCGCTTTTTCTGGAGACAGCTCATTGAGCAAACGACGTTTTTGTTCGATAACTGATTCGTCGTGCATTTGTGCATCAATACGTTGGTTATCTAAGTCTGTTTTAAGCTCATCTAAACGTTGATGATAAATTCGGATTAACTCCGAGTTTGCATTGTGATCAAGGCGTTGAATACGTTCGCGTTTAAAAAAAGGAACGACAACAAATAGCAATGCAACCAGCGTGAGTAAAACAAAAGAAGCCCACATTAATGCCATCTAGCTTTGCTCCTGACGTTGATTTTGTTCAATTAACTTTGCAAGTAGTGCCTCGTCTTGCTCTGTCCATGTTTGTTTTACCGATGCCTTACGTTGGCGTAAAACAATAAACCCAAAGCCAAGTACCACAATCAATACTGGCAATACCCATAATACTAAGGTTGCGGGTGTTACGGGTGGATCGTAATGTACGAAGTAGCCATAACGGTCAATCATATATTCGATGACTTCATCTTTAGTTTTGCCATCTTTTACCAGCGCTAACACTTTGTCGCGCAAGTCTTTGGCTACAACCGCGTCTGAGTCGGCAATGTTTTGGTTTTGACATTTAGGGCAACGCAGCTCTTTGGTAAGCTCACTGAAGCGTACAGCTTGCTCTTTGTCATCAAATTGATATTTGTCTTGCTCTGCAAATGCACTAAACGAGATAAGCAAACTTGCTAAAAAAATCACGAGTCTCATTACTGTAACTCCTGCATTAACGGTGCGAATTTGGCTCGCCACACACGCGGATTAATATCGCCGGTATGGTGCAGCAAAATGGTGCCTTGCTTATCAACTAAGAAGGTCTCTGGCGCGCCAGACACACCTAAATCAAGGGCTAATGTGCGCTTTAAATCTAAGATATTGAATTGATATGGGTCGCCAGCACGATTAAGCATACTGGTAACGTCTTCGCGTAGTGCGTTAATATCAAACTGGCCATCAAAGTCAGGGTCGTAGCCTTGCTCGTAGTATAAGCCAACAATCTTAACGCCCTGCTCTCTAAGCTCAGTTAAATAGCCCAACTCAGCTAAACAGGTCGGGCACCATGTGCCCCACACATTGAGTAAGTAAACTTCACCTTTTAAATCACTATCTGTCCAACGCGTTGACTCATCCATCAAGTCTGGCAAGTTGAAAGCTGGCATAGCCTGCCCAATACGCCCAGTTTGCAGCTCACGCGGGTTAGCAAACAAGCCTTGATATAAAAACACACACAGTAAAACGAAAACCAGTAAAGGTGCTAGTGCGAGTAGTTTACGGTTCATGCTGATGCCTCCTGCTTAGTCGATTTTTGGCGATAGCGTTTATCACCAAGCACTAAAAAGCCTGCCAGTGAAATCAAGATACCACCGAGCCACATCCAACGAACATAAGGCTTATGGTAAATACGTAACGACCACGCACCTTGGCTTAATTGCTCACCCAGTGCTAGGTATAAGTCACGCGTAAAGCCAGCATCAACAGCTGCTTCTGTCATAAACTGCATGCCAATGTCATAACGGCGTTTTTCAGCATGTAAAACGGTTACTTGTTTATCATTTTTCAGCACAGTGACAACCCCAGCATGGCCGCTATAGTTAGCGCCGCGAATAGACTTAACACCATCAAAACGGTACTGGTATTCATTTAAAGCCACAGTGTCACCCGGCTTCATTGATACATCACGCTCTACTGAATAAGCAGAGGTGAGCGTTACACCTGCAATCACGAACGCTAAACCAACGTGACCTAATACCATCGCCCAATAGCTTAGCCCTAAACGTTTAAAGCCTTCGCCTAAGGTTTTGTGAATAGTTACTTTTGCCGCTAAATCAACCACTGTAGTAATAACAATCCATACCGCTAGCGTAGTTGCAATAAAGGTAATAGGCGCAATTACATCGTAACTTGAATATAACCACGCTGCCGTAGCCACGAGACTGACGACAGCCGATAGTGCAAACTTATTTTGCAACATCGACCACTTGTTTTGTTTCCAGCGTAACAGCGGACCCATACCCATTAAAATGGCAAACGGTACCAGTAAAATAGCAAACATCTTATTGAAGAACGGCTCACCAATCGAAATGCTACCTAAGCCAAGTTCTTTGTGGATCATTGGCAGTAATGTACCTAGCAATACAATCAGCGTTGCCACAACTAAGAAAATATTATTTAGCCAAAGCGCGACTTCACGTGAGGCAAACTTATAACGGCCTTCACTTTTCACCTGCGAAACACGCAGTGCATAAAGCGATAAACCACCACCAACTACAATGGCTAAGAATGCTAAAATAAACATACCGCGGTTAGGATCTGAGGCAAAAGCATGCACAGATACAATGATACCCGAGCGAACAATAAAGGTACCCAGTAAGCTTAACGAGAATGCAGCAATAGCCAGTAATACGGTCCACGACTTAAATACACCACGCTTTTCGGTGGTTGATAATGAGTGCAGCAATGCGGTTGCCACAAGCCATGGCATTAATGATGCGTTTTCAACGGGATCCCAGAACCACCAGCCACCCCAGCCAAGTTCTGAGTATGCCCACCAACTACCAATGGTAATACCGAGTGTTAAAAAGCCCCATGCTGTCATAGTCCAAGGACGAGACCACTTAGCCCAGGTATTATCAAGCTTACCTGTAAGTAATGCTGCAATCGCAAATGAGAACGACACAGATAAACCCACATAGCCCATGTAAAGCAATGGCGGGTGAATGATCATACCAGGGTCTTGCAATAACGGATTTAAATCGCGACCTTCAACAGGGAAATACGGTAATAAGCGCTCAAATGGGCTCGACATTAACAAGGTGTATAACATAAAGCCAACACCTAAAAAGCCTAGTACACCAAGTACACGAGCACGTAATACCCAAGGTAATGATTGCGAGCGCATAGCTACTACGGCTGTCCAACCCGCTTGCATCACTAACCAAAGTAATATCGCCCCTTCATGACCACCCCATGTCGAGGTTATTTTGTAGTACCAAGGTAAAGTGCTACTTGAATGATAAGCAACATACGAAACAGTAAAGTCGTCGGTTAAACTAGCATAAACAAGTGCCGCAAAAGACAAAAGCACAAATACGAACTGTCCAATTGCCAGTGATGGGGCGGCACGCATTAAACGTAAATTGCCGGTATGCGCCCCCCACATAGGAAAAATACACAATAGAACACTGAGCACCATGGCCAGTGTTAAAGAAAAATAACCGAGTTCTGGGATCATATTAATTGCCGTTATCTAAGTTATACGTCGGTTTTTCGTGCTTGATACCCTTCACTGCTTCAGCAACTTCTGCAGGCATGTATTCTTCATCATGCTTTGCAAGTACTTCAAAGGCATCAATTTCATTGGCTTTAACTAACACGCCCTGCGCCACAATCCCTTGGCCTTCACGGAATAAGTCCGGTAAGATCCCTTGATAATTAATTGTCACCATAGGGCCTTTATCAATCAGTTTGAAGCTTACCTTTAAGCTTGATTCGTCACGAACAACTGAGCCTGGTACAACCATGCCACCAATACGTAACTTTTGACCAATATGCGGTTTTTCTTTATTTGGTCCTTTACCATCAACAAGTTCACTTGGGGTATAGAATAAATTGATGTTTTCTTGCAGTGCATACAGCACTAAACCAATCGTTGCACCCACACCAAAAATAATGGCTACAACTGCTAATAAACGTTTTTTACGTCTTGGATTCATTGCCCTGCCTCTTGCTTCGCTTTCTTAATGCGCTCTTCACGTTGTGCTTGCTGCTTTACTGAAGAGAAAATACGTTTTGTATCGTTTAACGAACTAAATAAAATACCGAGTAAAATTAATGCACAGCTACCAAAAGACAACCATACATAAAAGCCATAGCCACCCATGGCAATAAAATCTGCAAAAGAATCAAACTGCATGATTAACCTCGCTCAACCATATCACGCACCCAAGGGCGATGCTTTTCACGTTGAAGAATTTCGTTTTTAAGGCGGATTAACGTCACCACACCAACAAAACCTGCAAACGCAACAATGTTAACCATTAATGGCCAAAACATGCTTGGATCAATGGCTTTAGTATCAAACTTTGTAATGGTTGCACCTTGGTGTAAGGTATTCCACCACTCCACCGAGAAGTGAATAATCGGTAAGTTGATAACCCCAACAATGGCTAAGATACAAGCAGCACGCCCCGCTGCTTTTTTATCTTCAAAAGCATGATAAAGCGATAACACACCAAGGTATAAAAATAACAGAATTAACTCAGAGGTAAGACGTGCATCCCACACCCACCATGCGCCCCACATAGGCTTACCCCATGCTGCACCGGTAATTAATGCTATCGCTGTCACACATGCCCCAACAGGTGCAATTGCAATCACTGCAAGTTCTGCATTACGTAATTGCCATACTAGTGCGATCACTGCTGCAATCGCCATAGAAGAGTAAGCGCCCATAGATAAAATAGCTGAAGGCACATGGATAAAAATAATTCGGTAGCTGTCTTTTTGTTGGTAATCGGCTGGGGCATAAGCAAGCCCCCAGACCCATCCAACAATCATACAAACCACCGTAACGACGGCGAAATAAGGCAGTAAGGTGTTACACAATTGGTAAGCACGATCTGCTTTTGCGTAGGGATGTAACCACTTCCACATATTAACTTACACTCACTTTCAATGCTGACGATATGGCAATTGGCGCCGCTATAATCGCTACGATTAGCATGGCACCAAGGATTGCAAGCTGTCCGCTATAGGCAAGCTCCATAGAGCTGGTATCAATAGCCGAGGTTGCAAAAATTAGTACAGGGATATACAAAGGCAGAACAAGCAAACTCATTAAAATGCCGCCTTTTTGTAGTCCCACAGTGAGTCCAGCGCCAATTGCGCCAATGAAGCTAAGCAATGGCGTACCTAACAATAAGGTCAGAACGGTTGCTAAAAGCGCTGAACTTTCTAAATTCAATAACAAAGCAAATACCGGAGTCATTAACACTAAAGGCAACCCCGTGATCACCCAATGCGCTGCCACTTTTGCAAGGACAGTTAACGGTAAAGGGTATGATGAAGCAATTAATTGCTCTAGTGTTCCGTCGTGATAATCATCACGAAATAGCTTATCTAGGCCTAACATGGTCGAGAGTAACGCAGCGACCCAAATAATGCCCGGCGCCATACGAGCAAGTAGACCGGGTTCAGGGCCAATTGCTAACGGAAAAAGTGTAATAACAATAAGAAAAAACAAGATAGGGTTAACGATTTCAGCACGCTGACGAAACGCTAATTTAAGATCTTTAGAAAAAACCGCAGAGAATAATTGCCAATACGAATGCTGTTTTACCATCAGTGGCGATACTCCAAAGTCACTGTTTGAAGGTCACTAAAATGTGTCGTTAAATCTTGGTGGGTGGTTAATAGAATCGCGCCGCCAGCATTTAGGTGCTCAACAAAGCGTTCTTGTAAAAATGCAACACCGCTTTTATCAAGGGCTGTAAATGGCTCATCAAGGATCCATAGTTTGGCACTGTTTAACCACAGTCTTACTAGAGCGACACGGCGTTGTTGCCCTGCTGACAACATACGAACAGGTACATCTTCAAGACCTACCAAGCCTATTTTTGCTAAGATCGGATACAAGTCTTGTTTGCTATCGTAGCCATTTATTTTTAGCCAAAATGCGACATTCTCAAGGGCGGTAAGCTGTGTATTTACCCCAGTTTTATGGCCGATGAATAATAACTCTTGTGCATATTCATCATAGTATTTTGTAATTGAGCGATCTTGGAACAAAACATCGCCTTCATCCGCCATAGCGAAACCCGCGATAATACGCAATAATGATGTTTTACCAGCCCCATTCGGACCAGCTAATTGCATAATTTGTCCCGATTTCAAGCTGAAATTAAGATCCGCAAACAAACAACGATCTTGCTTGATGCAGGTGACGGCCTTAATGTGTAACAAGATGACGATTCTCTATACCCAAAATTAGGCGTTAGTCTACCATAATGATAGGGTAATACGAATATTGCTTTAAAACGATTAACTTATATTTGATCTAAAATAATGAATAAACAAAGCCAGTTGACTCTCAGCACTCAGCTTAATCTAGACCCAAAAGCAATCAGCAGTGCATCACAGCAATCACCTAATGATGCCTTGAAAATGCTGGCTGAACAGAGCCTAACTGCCCGTAATATCGTGATTGGTAAGCACAGTGTGCAAATGGACGTGCTAATCAATAACTCATGGCAAACATTACGCTTATCAACAGAGCAAGAAAATCTTAAAACCGAGCGCTTTTTAGCGGCCAATATTCAATTAAGTAGTGATGGTAAACAGCTGACTATCACACCAGCACCACTGACGATTACACTTGGCAAAAGCCAGCAATTACAAGCACTACTGAACTTGCTAACGCAAGGGAGTGCAAATACAAATATGCCGCACCCTGCTCAGATTGCGCCAAGTAAACCTTTACTACAACTACCGGCATTAAAAGCTGAGTTTGCTCTTAATAATAGTCTCGCTGCTCTTTTAAAAGCTGAAGCACCACTTAAAGCCATTTTGCTGCCTGCTACCAACCAACAAAATAGCTTTAATTTAAACATTATTAATCGCTTTGGGGATTCTCTCCATCAGCAAAGTGTTAGCCAACAAAAAATAGCTGAGTTGGTGGCTAAGCTAACCCCTGAAATGAATTTGAAATTAGCAGGGCAACAAGTACAGTTAAGCGTTGCAAACAAGCAAAGTAATGAATTAACTTTACCGCTACCTACAATATCGCCAAAACAAGCTAAGCAAATTCAAGCGCAGTGGCAATTTCATCCTCATGCATTAAAACTAACCCCCCAGCAAGTTAAAAATACTGTTGAACTTATAAATAAAGCGCCTGTGCAACAAATACTGTTAAAGAACTCGCTGTCAGAGACATTCAATCAAGCATTAAAAAGCCAAGCTGTTGAACCTAAGAGTACGTTGTTAGCGCCATCGAGCAGCTCAAATTCCCCCATTAGCTCTTGGCTAAAAGACAGTTTTGCTGATTTAAAAACGCGTATTAGTGATGCAGTGCGCTATTTTGAAAAGCTCCCTGCTACCACCAAAGCGGCTGTTTACCAGTCAACGCATCAGCTGATTGAAAGCAAAAATACGATTAGCCAACTGGGCTTTAATGCCAATAAAATCAATATAGTAAAGCTTGCCGCTGCTCAACAAAGCGCGCCCCAACACACTGCGCTCCAAGTAGCGCAAAAACCCAGTGGGCCAGTTACAGCTAATACGCCACCACCTGTGGCTAAACAAACAGAGCCATTAACCGAAAGTCAGCCTGCAAAGCAAGTTAGTTTACCCGTGAGCTATAACAAGGCAGCACCTTTAATACAGTTACTACAACTGTTAAAAGTCAGTTTAGAGCCGCTTGTTAGCGCACAAAATCAAGCGACTCAGTTGGCTACAAACCATAGCAAAGAACAACTCCCTGTATTGAGCTTAGACAATGCTATGCAAAAAGCACCTGCAGACAACAAGTCAATTAACAGTTCTGTTAATACTCTAAACTCTGACAAAGCAACATCTGAACAGCTTGCCCCAGTTAAAAGTAGCCTCGCTAATTCAGTACTGAAAAATATGAGTGAGCAAACTAAACAGCATAACTTCGTGACTCGAGCACCCAATGAGCAAACCGTAGGGTTACAAAAAGTTGTTCAACAGCAAACTCAATTACACGTCCCCTTCTTAGCAACAAAAGAGCCGAACTTGAGTCAGCCATTATTGCCGATAAGGCCAATCGAAGCCGCGTTGATTGCTAAGCTATTACCGCTCCCTGAAAGTAAACCGTTAGCAAGTATGCCTCTGCCAGTGCAATTAACAGAGAAACTTGTAGCCCTGAGTGAGCAAAACACATCGCCTTCGGTAGATTTAAACAGGCTCGTTAATCAAGCATTTAATCGCATGATCTCGAGTCAAAACATGCACCCTACAACGATTGAACGAGAGCTTTTAAGTATCCTCAGGCCAACAGCACTGCCTAGTCAAACTCAGCAGGCAAGCTTCAGCCAAGGGTTAGAACAACTAGCAGTGGCTTCACTTGCCGCGCCAATTATTAATCAAGCACCAACCAACCTTAGTTTTAATAATCAAACTGGTCTTGATGCCTTACTGCAAGTGTTAGTGCCCAACTTTAAAGCCGTTAACGGCAATAAATTACTCGAGCAACTACAGCAGCCTGCGATGCAAGCCATGGCGGCTGAAGCCTCGCAACTGAAAAACACTCTAGCTCAGGTGCAAACAACGCCCATCAATCAGCAACAAGATAACAGTGCTTTAGCGCAGTTTTTCTTACCGATGAAATTACCTCCTGAAACAGGGCAAACAGAAATCAGCTTAGGACAATATAAAAAGCCAAGTAAAAATAAACTCGAAGCAAAGAATGTCTGGTTTGTGCGATTGAACTTTGATTATGCTCAGCTTGGCAAGTTACAAATTACCGCGGAGGTGATGGATAAAGCAGTTGATTGCCAATTGCTCGCTTCTTCACAAGAAGTGACAGCGCTTGCTCATCCGCATTTAGAAACGCTGCGCCATAAATTAGCAGGCCATGGTTTAAATGTAGGTGAGTTAAACTTGCAACAAGGGACATCAAACCACCAAGCTTTTTATAAATCCCATGCGATTATTAACATTAAGGTGTAATTTTTATGAGTGAACAAGCGGTGCATAAATCAGCAATTGGCTTACTCTACGAAGCGGGTAGCTCACCACGAGTAACCAGTAAAGGCTTTGGTGAATTGGCTGAAGAAATCGTCAAACTTGCTGAGCAAAAAGGCATTTTGATACACCAAGATGCGGACTTAGCTCAAACCTTATCGCATCTTGAGCTAGGTGAAGAAATCCCGAAAGAGCTCTATTATGTTATTGCTGAATTAATTGCTTTTTCGTACGTATTGCGTGGTAAGTTTCCACCGGGTTGGCAAGACTTTCAAGGTAAGCTCAACATCAAAGCTTAGCTCAAATAAAAAAGCGCCTATTCGGCGCCTTTTTGTTTATGAAGTGACATGAGTAGCTCAGCTTCGGCTCTGGGTAATTCGCATTCACGAATTATTTCTTCTAAATCAGCGCCTAGCTCAACCATTTTAACCGCTCGCGAATAAATTTTCGCATTCGGATCATCATATTTTTGTGCATCTTGTAGCTGTTCAAGCTCTTTACTTTTTTCTTCAACAGCAACAACACGTTTGCCAATACTTAGCATGCCAGCTCGCATTTCAGCCACTTCGCTACGTAAAATACTCAATTGCTGTTGAGCTTCTTGTAACTGTTTTTGCTTAGCTTGAATCGCCGCCGCTTGCTTATTGTTATTGACAAAAATAAGCCCCAAACACACTAATACAAGTAAGATTGAGGCACCAAACAAAGAGTATAACAGCATATAATTTCCAAACGCTTATAGTGCGCTTAGCTCGTCCCACTCATCGTCATTTAATAATTTATTAAGATCAACCAAGATCAGTAACTCACCATCACGGTTAGATACACCTTGGATAAACTTAGCACTTTCTTCTGTGCCAATATTTGGCGCACTGTCAATTTCAGAGCTACGTAGGTAAACCACTTCAGCAACACTGTCGACTAAAATACCAATCACTTGCTTTTCAGCTTCAATGATAACGATACGAGAGTTATCAGTAACCTCAGCACCCATTAAACCAAAACGTGCACGCGTGTCGATCACAGTAACAACATTACCACGTAAGTTAATAATACCTAACACATAAGAAGGCGCACCTGGCACAGGAGCAATTTCGGTATAGCGAAGTACTTCTTGTACTTGCATTACGTTAATGCCGTACGTTTCTTCTTCAAGTTTAAAGGTTACCCACTGTAACACTTCATCGTTGCTATCAGCGTTTTTATTTGCTGACAGTAGTCTTTCTTCACTCATGCTATTACTCCGTAAAAATAGTTACTGCTCACGGCTGTCTAAGCCCTGCTCTAGCAATTGATTTAAATTTTCAACGTCAATCAAGGCGCACATTTTCTCTTTGATAACACCTGCAAGCCAAGGCCGCTTACCTGATTTTGCTCGCCATTTTACATCTTCTTTACGAAGCGTAATATTATTTACGAGCTTTTCTGCCAATAATCCCCATTGACTGTCACCTAAGGTGATTAAATACTGATAATCTAATGATTGTTCTAATTTTTCATCATACTTTTCTGGCATAACCCAACGTGCAGTATCAACAACATTTAGTTTTTCTTCACGGTTTAGCATGACACCTTTAAACCATTTTGGTTTACCAAATAATTGGTTAACCTCTGCCAGCTGATGAATTCCCCCTAATGCTTTTAACGGTACAGCAAGGGTTAACCCTGCAACCTCAAAGAATAATGCCTGAAATTCACCATCAAAATAGTCTTCTTGACGATCAGACGAGGTTTTTGCAACCAGTTCAGCTTTAGGTTCTGCGACTATATCTTTGATATTAGCTTGGTTCTCGGTTTTCTCAAGCTCTTTAGTCGGTTCTGGGGGTGGTAAAACAGGTTCTGGAGTAGGCTGAACGTCTGTCAGCTTTTCTTCTGTCTTAGTTTCAGGCTCTTTAACCTGCTCCAGCAGCTTTGCGACTGGCTCAAGATTTTGGTCTGTAGGCTCATCTTCACACAACAAAGCGCCCAAATATTGGGTCATCACTTTTTCATTGGCAAATAAATGCTTACTCATCTTTAACCTTGTGCAACTAAGTAATCAAGCAGGGCGCGATAGGCAAAAACGCCACGCGAACGCGGGCAAAATTGAATCGGCACTTGCTGTGCTAAACTAGCATCTCTAAACTTTGTATCGACAGGAACCACGCCTGACCATACTTTATCTTTGTAATTATCCTGCAGAGTCTTGTAAGCTTCAAGTGATGCTTTAGTACGTTTATCGTACATTGTAGGAATAATTGTATATTGGTACTGTTTTGCTTGCGATGTTTGCATCAGCTCCATGGTGCGCATCATACGATCAAGCCCTTTTAAAGCCAAAAATTCTGTTTGTACTGGCACTAAAATTCGCTCACTGGCTGCAAGTGCATTGACCATCAAAACCCCTAAAACAGGCGGGCAATCAATAATTGCATAGTCATAATGGTCGCTAATTTTGGCAAGCGCTTTTTTTAGTATTAAGCCCATGCCATTTTTATTGCCCATGCTTCTATCAAGCGTCGCGATTGCCATCGTCGCAGGTAAGATATCTAGGTTTTCAAGTGTTGATGGACATAGAGCCTGCAAAATTTCTTCACTGGCCATGCTGTTACCACGCGCGAAAATATCATACACGCTGACTTCTAAGTCTTCTGAATCTATACCAAAATAATAAGTCAATGATGCATGCGGATCGGTGTCAATAAGTAACACGCGTTTTCCTTGTAAAGCGAGAATACCAGCAAGGCTAACGGCTGTTGTTGTTTTCCCTACCCCACCTTTTTGATTCGCTACGGTCCAAACTTTCACATCACACCTTATTATTGTTCATTGCGCGTGGTAATCCTAATTCCACCATGTGGTAATTGAATCACTTTAATGCTGTTATCATCGCTTGGCAACCCAATTTCTGTCGTCTGTTGCGGTTGGTTTTGTGACTCTTGTTCAGTATTTTCTGGCTCTTTTGGCGGTAAACCATATTTAGACAATGCAACAACCACTTTGCGGTTTTCTGCGCGTCCTTGCTCAGTGTCATTACTTGCGAAAGGTGAATATTGCCCGTAACCTTCAATAGCCATACGCGCAGGGTTAATACCTAAACTCTCAAGCTCAACTAGGACAGATGTCGCCCTCGCTACAGATAGCTCCCAGTTAGAGCGAAACATCTCATTACGAATACCTTCGTTATCGGTATAACCACGCACACGAATGTAATTATCAACTGGTGCAATAATATCTTTCACTAAACTAACAACTTGTTTTGCACGCTGCTGTGCAACAGCACTGCCCGATGAAAACAACATACCAGAGCTTAATTCAATGATGAGCCAATCTTGATGAAGCTCTAAACTTGCTTCGCCATCACGAATTTCATCAATGAGCGCAGACTGTAATTTAGTAAGTAAGCTGTCGAGAGGCTTGCCGAGATGTTTTTTCTCAATATTGCTGGTTTCGCTTTGCCCATCGAGTAATTCAGGGCCTTGCTCATCTTTACGAATGCTCTCACCGTATAGAATGTCGTTCTCAGGGCTGACTCTGTCAGTTAGTATGCCTGTGCCGTTAACCCCAGTGCCAACCTGTTGTTGCTGACGAGCAGACTTTTCAAACACCTGCTCTAGTGAATCTGAGAGAATTTGAAAATCTTCATTTTTACTAATTGCGATAGCATACATGACCACAAAAAAAGCAAACATGATGGTCATATAATCGGCATAAGAGACAAGCCAGCGTTCAGTATGTTGGTTTTTTGACGTGTTATGACGCAGACGACGGCGCATCATAATAAATTACTCGTCAACTAAGCTTGGGCGCTCTACACGGTACGCCTCAAGTTTTAGTTCGATATTTAGTGGGCTTTCACCTTGCGAAATAGCAATAATGCCTTCAGCAAGTAGTTCATGATACAGCATTTTTTGTTCCACTTGCTGCTTAAGTTTATTCGCCATTGGCAAGAATAATAGATTCGCTAAACCAACACCGTAAATAGTAGCGATAAACGCAGTAGCAACACCGGCACCCAGTTTTTCAGGATCCGTTATAAATTGCATGGCCTGAATCAAACCGAGTACTGCACCTAAAATACCGATTGTAGGGCTATAACCGCCCATAGCTTCATAAACTCGACTTACCTCGAGTAAGCGTTCGCGTTCAAGCATTAAATCAATTTCAAGCGTATCTCTAAGCTTTTGCTCATCAATCCCATCAACAAGTAGACTCAAGCCCTTTGCCGCATACGGGTCTGAGTGCGACAGCGCTTCCGACTCAAGGGCTAAGTAACCTTCTTGACGTGCTTTATGTGACCAACGCTTTACTTGCTCGATGGCTGCATCAATATCGTGATACGGCGGAAAAAACACCCAATGACTGATCTTAAGTGTTTTAGTAAAAACACTTGCTGGGGTCTGAAGCATGACAGCCCCAAGCGTACCACCAAGCACGATGATAAGCGCAGGACCATTAAACAGTGCAGAAACAACCCCGCCCTCTAATGCATAACCAAAGGCGATGGCACTTACTGCGACAATTAAGCCAAGGAAAGACAGTTTATCCACAACCAGTCTCACGCGTTAAACGATTCGCAACATCTGCGAGCGCTAAGCTTTCACTCGCCAAGCCGGCATTAGCAACAGCTTGTGGCATACCATACACCACACTGGTTTTTTCATCTTGCGCCCAAATAGTCGCACCGACTTGCTTAAGCATACGCGCGCCATCACGGCCATCTGCGCCCATGCCCGTTAACACTACAGCTAGCACGTCACCGCCAAAGGTTTTTGCAGCACTAGCAAAGGTAACATCAACACTCGGTTTGTAGGTAATACGCGGACTATCGTCTTCAAATACTCGCAGAGTGCGAGAACCACCACGCCCCTCTATTAGCATTTGTTGGCCACCTGGCGCTAAGTAAGCGGTGCCAGGCACTAAACGGTCACCATTTTGCGCTTCTTTCACATTGATTTTGCATAAGCCATTTAGCCTTGCAGCAAAAGCTGGCGTAAACGCAGCTGGCATATGCTGAATAAGCAAAATAGGATGTGGGAAATTAGCTGGCAGCTGAGTCAAAATTGTTTGCAGTGCCACAGGTCCACCGGTTGATGTACCGATAGCAACCAATTGATATTTCTTGCCCGAAGCGCGAATATTACTCGTACTCGATGACGATGCAGCCGGCGAACTTGCAGCAGCAGGACGGCTAAAACTGCGATCAGGCTGGACAATACCGCTACTGCTTGTAGCGCCACTACTTCTTAGTGTAGGAGTCGGAGTTGATCTCGAAATAGGTGCTGGGCGCGAGAAACGAGAAATGCGACGGCGACCAATTTCTTTTACTTTATTTTGTAAAAGCGCGATTGCATCTTCATTATTTCGTGCAATGTCTTCGAACTTTTTCGGTAAAAAATCAAGGGCCCCAGCATCCAATGCATCTAGGGTTGCTGTTGCGCCATCACGGGTGAGTGATGAGAACATTAAAATAGGAGTCGGTGTTGCTGCCATTATTTCTTTCACGGCACTAATGCCATCAAGAACCGGCATTTCAACATCCATAGTAATTACATCAGGTTTTAATTCACGGGCTTTATCGACCGCTTCACGACCGTTTACGGCAAAACCAATTACTTGAATATTGCTGTCTTGCTCTAAAATTTCGCTAACTCTGCGGCGAAAAAAGCTTGAATCATCAACAACTAATACTTTGACTGCCATTGGCACTCTCTTGTTTTATATCACTTAAAGTGCAGTTAAACGCTGCACTTTATTATTTATTATTAGCCAACGTAGTGTTTAAGCATGCTAGGTACGTCGAGGATCAATGCAATCCCACCATCAGAAGTAATTGTCGCACCAGCCATGCCTGGCGTACCTTGCAATAAGGCATCTAAAGGTTTGATAACAACTTCTTCCTGGCCAATTAACGAGTCAACCACAAAGCCCACTTGTTTAGTACCGATTTGCACAATAACTACGTGACCTTCAGCTTTACGCTCTTGGCGGTTGGCACCTTTTACTAACCAATGTTGTAAATAGAAAAGCGGGATCGCTTTTTCACGCACAATTATTGTCAGTTGACCATCAACGACATTAGTTTTAGTTAAATCAAGATGGAAAATTTCACTCACACCAGCAAGTGGTAAAGCAAATGTTTGCTCGCCAACAATAACCATAAGAGTCGGTAAAATAGCCAGTGTTAATGGCACCTTGATTTCTAATACAGTACCTACACCCAGCTCTGACTGAATATTGACAGAGCCATTTAACTGGGTGATTTTTGTTTTTACTACATCCATGCCGACGCCGCGGCCTGAAATATCAGATATCTCTTCTTTGGTTGAGAAACCCGGAGCAAAAATTAAGTTGTAAGCTTCGGTATCCGACAAGCGGCTTGCTTGGTCGTGATCAATCACACCTTTGCTGATAGCAATTTTTTTCAACTTCTCAGCATCCATACCTGCACCATCATCACGAATGGTCAATAAGATATGATCGCCTTCTTGCGAAGCAGAAAGAGTGACTGTACCGGTACGTGGTTTACCCGCGGCTTCACGCACATCTGGCATTTCAATACCATGGTCAACAGAGTTACGAACTAAATGCACGAGCGGATCGGCAAGCGCTTCTACTAAGTTTTTGTCTAAATCGGTTTCTTCACCAACCAGCTGCAGGTTAATGTCTTTTTTCAAGCTACGAGCTAAGTCACGCACAACGCGTGGGAAGCGGCCAAATACTTTCTTAATTGGCTGCATGCGGGTTTTCATCACCGCACCTTGCAGGTCTGCAGTTACCACATCTAAATTAGAGATGGCTTTACCCATTGATTCGCTGTTACTGTTATTTGCAAGGCTAACCAAACGGTTGCGTACTAATACCAGCTCACCCACCATGTTCATGATTTCGTCCAAGCGCTTGGTATCAACACGAACCGTTGTTTCAGCTTGTGGTGGTGGCGCTTTTTTCGGTGCAGCAGAAGCTGCTGGTGCTTTTGCAGGAGCTGGAGCCGGTTTAGGTGCAGCTGCGGCAGGCTTAGGAGTAGGTGCCGGTTTTGATGCTGCAGGCTGTGCCGGTTTTGCAGGTTCAGCTTTAGGTGGTTCAGGCGCTTTTTCTGGCGCAGCCGTTTCTAAAGACTGTGGAGCTGTACCTTTACCATGTAATTCATCAAGCAACGCCTCAAACTCGTCATCGCTAATTTCATCGTCTGAGTCACTGCTTGTAGTATCTACTGCTGGCGCTTGAGGAGTTGGTTGTGCAGGTTTTACTGTTTCAGGTTTGGCTATATTTTCTTGTTTTACTTCACCAAAATTACCAACACCATGTAATTCGTCTAATAAACTGTCGAATTCATCATCGGTGATGTCATCACTATCACTGCTAATAGCTTCAGTAGCAGCCGATGCTGGCCCTTGACCTTTACCATGTAATTCATCGAGGAGGCTTTCAAACTCATCTTCAGTAATTTCATCAATATTCTGTGGTTCTGCCTTACTATCAGCAAGACCGCCGCCATCAAACAACATATCAAACGCAAATGGATCATCTTCATCAATATTGTCTGCTGCCGTGTTAGCTGTTACTTCAGGTGCATCAACAACAGCCTCTTCAACAGCAGGTTCTTCAGGTGCAACTGCTACATCGTCTGCTACTGATACATCTTCACCTGCAAGCTCTTCCGCTGTAGGTGGTTGGCTTAATTTATGAAGAACGTCTAGAAGCGCAGGATCTGCAGGCTCTGGTTGCTCACGATTTTGAATCGTTGCGAACATTTCGTTGATGGTATCCAGAGCTTGTAAAATAACATCCATAAGCTCAGGAGTGACACTGCGAACACCTTGGCGTAATAAATCGAAAACATTCTCTGCACCGTGACACGCATCAACAAGTTCAGTCATGCTTAAAAAGCCTGCACCGCCTTTGACAGTGTGGAAGCCTCTAAAAATGGCGTTTAAGAGATCTTTGTCTTCGGGATTGTTCTCAAGCTCAACTAATTGCTCTGACAAAAGCTCTAAGATTTCTCCTGCCTCAACAAGGAAATCCTGTAAAATATCTTCATCGACTTCAAAGCTCATGCAGCTACTCTCCTCTTAGAAGCCCAGACTTGATAATAGATCATCGACTTCATCTTGTCCTGAGACAACATCATCACGAGAGTCTTTATCAATAATCGGCCCTTCAGGACCTGCTAGTGTATCACTTGTTGCAGGTGCTTTTTCTATGGCCTGTTTTTCTTGTTGTTGATGACCATCTTCTTGACTGCCAAACACAGTTAAGAGATTAATTAAACTGTCTTCTACTTCTCGCACTAACTCAATGACGCGACGGATTACTTGCCCCGTCAAATCTTGATAGTCCTGTGCCATCAGCACATTGGTCATCAAGCCCTGTAGCTCATCGGTTTTAGTATGCGAGTTATTCATAAAATTATCTAAGCTATGACATAGCTTTTTAAACTCACCGAGCTCTATTTCTCGGCTCATTAAACGATCCCACGTTGGTTTAATCGTCGCTATTTCATCTGCAAGTTGTTGCGCTATAGGTAAACTAGCTTCAACTGCATCCATGGTTTTGTTAGCGGCGCTTTCTGTCATTTCCATAACATAATTTAAGCGCTGCTTAGCGTCTGGGATCGCATCGGTAGTTAAATCTGAAAGACGAGTATCTAGATCAAAGTTTTTTAGCGCTTCATGTAATTGTCGCGTCAGTTTACCGATTTCAGCAAACAGCTCTGATTGTTCTTTTGATGCTGTTTCAAGTATCAGCTGATCAGCTTTTTCTTGTTCACCATTTTCAAGAAACTCAACAAGTTGACGAGCTTGCTCTAAACTTATTTGAGGCGCAGCTAGTGCTGACATAAGCCTCTCCCCTTAGATTAACCTAAACGTTCAAACACTTTTTCCAATTTGGTTTTAAGTGTCGCAGCAGTGAATGGTTTAACGATATAGCCATTAACACCCGCTTGAGCAGCAGCAACAATTTGTTCTTTTTTCGCTTCAGCTGTCACCATTAATACAGGAATATGCTTAAGGCTATCATCAGCACGAATTGCTCTTAACAAATCAATGCCTTGCATACCTGGCATGTTCCAATCTGTTACAACAAAATCAAATTCTTGATTTTGTAGCATTGGCAATGCTGTTGAACCATCGTCAGCTTCCTGCACATTGGTAAAACCTAAATCCCTTAATAGATTTTTAATGATACGTCTCATTGTAGAAAAATCATCAACAACAAGAATTTTCATGTTTTTATCCAAAACATCCTCCGGTGAGGTTTGAACCTATATTTACTTACTACTAATTAATCCAGTCATTGATTTTTGCTTTGAGCTTAATCATCGCCTGACCATGTATCTGACTCACACGCGATTCACTTACATCGAGTATGTGTCCTATTTCTTTTAAGTTCATTTCGTCGTTGTAGTACAAAGACAAAACAAGTGCATCTCTTTCTGGTAACGATTGGATAGCCGTTAATAGAGATTGGTTAAACCGCTCATTTTTAACGTTATTAAACGGTTTGTCTAGTCCTAAATCCTGACCTACAGGTGTAATGACGTCTTCATCAACGCCTAAGTCCTCTATACCTAATACTTTACTAGAATTTACATCATGTAGAATATGATGGTACTCATCGAGCGTTATATCAAGTTTTTCAGCGACTTCTGTATCTTTAGGTTCACGATTTAGCGTGCTTTCTAATTCGGAAATGGTTTCAGCCACAAGGCGAGCATTTCGGTGAACTGAGCGTGGTGCCCAGTCACCTCTACGAATTTCGTCTAACATCGCACCACGAATACGAATTCCAGCGAAAGTTTCGAAACTAGCCCCTTTGCTAGCATCAAAGTTTTTTGATGCTTCAATTAGGCCTATCATGCCTGATTGAATTAAATCATCGAGTTGGACACTGGCAGGTAAACGAGCAATTAGATGGCACGCCACTTTTTTAACTAAAGAGGCATGTTTTTCAACAATCGCATTTAAGTTTTGTGCTGATTGATATCCCATCGCTTTATTCACCGATGTTGTCATAGTTAGCCGTTTACTAGTTTTTCAATGAAAAATTCTAAATGGCCAGAAGGTTGATTAGGGATCGGCCACTTAACTGCTTTTGTTGCTAATGTTTTAAACGCCACCGCAGCTGGTGAGTTTGGAAATAATTCAACAATCACCTTTTGACGTCGCGTAGATTTACGCATGTTCTCGTCATAAGGAATGGTAGCTACCAACTCCATTGAAACGTCTAAAAAGCGATCCGTTACTTTTGAAAGTTTAGCAAATAATTCTTGCCCTTCACGCAAACTGCGCACCATATTGGCAACAATT
The DNA here is from genome assembly GCF_021532515.1 of Pseudoalteromonas sp. PAST1. Classification (NCBI taxonomy): domain Bacteria; kingdom Pseudomonadati; phylum Pseudomonadota; class Gammaproteobacteria; order Alteromonadales; family Pseudoalteromonadaceae; genus Pseudoalteromonas; species Pseudoalteromonas sp. PAST1. Next base: position 75,102 of record NZ_JAKGBH010000010.1, read on the forward strand.
TTAAATTTATATACGCCATGCTCACGGCTAAGCACTTTTATAAGCGCATAAGCATCGGTAATTGAGGTAGGTTCATCGCATACAACCACAACAACATCTTGGGCTGCACGAGAAAAGCTTAATACCATGTCAGAAATACCTGCAGCGGTATCGACAATTAAAATATCAAACTCGGTGTTTAACTCACTAAAAGCGCGGATAAGGCCTGCATGCTCAGATGGTGTTAATTCCACCATGCTTTGCGAACCAGACGTCGCTGGTACAATTTTTATACCTGCAGGACCTTCAACGAGAATTTCGTCAAGCTCACACTCGCCTGACAAAACATGAGATAAGTTACGTTCAACACGAAGGCCAAGCATCACGTCACAGTTTGCCAAACCTAAATCGGCATCTAGTACTAATACACGATTTCCTTGCTGCCCTAATGCGATTGCGGTGTTGAGTGAAACATTGGTTTTACCCACTCCACCTTTACCGCCAGTCACAGCGATAACTTTAACGCCACTATTATTATTTTGATTCATTTTGCGCAGGCCGCTTGCTTGATCTAATACTGTGTTAATCATACATCCCTACTGTGTTCGACGCTACTGCTTGACGTCGTGAATGTTGTGCTTTTGCTCGTTTTAAATACAATTGTTCAGCTTTTTTCACTAGTTTTTCAGCATTCGCTACGCGAATATCTTCAGGAACACGCTGACCGTTAGTAAGATACCCTATTGGCAGGCGATTTTGAATCGCTATACTAATAATCTCACCTAAACTTAAAGATTCATCCAATTTAGTGAAGATACAGCCACTTAGATGAACCTTTTTAAAGTGTCTTACGGTTTCTTGCAACACATTTATCTGTGCTGTCGCACTCAATACTAAATAACTACGAATATCAACACGCTGATTACGCATTAAGGTGTTTAATTGCTCAGTTAAACGTAAATCACGTTGGCTCATACCCGCTGTATCTATTAATACTAGACGCTTATTACGTAAATGGTATAGCACTTCAGCTAATTCATTCGCATCTTTTACCTGCTTAACACCACAGCCAATAATACGACCATAAGTAGCCAATTGTTCGTAGGCACCAATTCTATATGTATCAGTGGTGATCAACGCCACTTTATCAGCACCATATTTTTGTGCACCCAGTGCAGCTAATTTCGCAACAGTCGTTGTTTTACCAACACCCGTTGGGCCCACTAATGCGAATACACCACCTTGACGTAGGATTTCGTTATTCGTTGTATGCATTTGGTTTTCAACCATTTGCAGTAATGCTTGCCACGCTTGTTGACGTGATACATCGTCAGGAATGAAACAGGCCATTTGCTCAGCAACATCACGTTCAATGCCCATACCCGCTAAGCGGTCAATCATACATGCACGAGTCGGATCGCGGCGAGCCATATCCTGTTGCATTAAGCCAGATACTTGGTGTTCAAGTAATTGACGAATCGCATTCATTTCTTCCCGCATAGTCGTCATTTCTGATTGATTCGCAGGTGCTGAGTTTTTATGCTCAGCGGGTGAATCTAAATCATCAAAACCTGAATCTAAATCATCAAAACCTGAATCTAAATCGTCATCAAAACCAAGGCTATGAGCTTGAGTTTGTACACGAGGTGCTGCCTGCGGTTGATAACGAGGAGCTTGCTTGTATTGTGGCTGTTGCTGCTCAAAGCTTGGCTCTTTTGCTTGATAGTGTTCACTCGTATCAATACCAGATTGACTAAACATTGACGCAAGCTCTGGCGAACGAGGGCGTGGGGCTTGACGCTCAAGTAACGCTTGTAGGCTATCAGCAACTTTCGCTTGCGGCTCAGGTTTAGCACGCATTGGCTCAGGTTTAACAAAGTTATGCTGTGGAGCAGGTGCTGATTGTGCCACTGCTGGTTTAGCTTCGGCTTTCGGGGCTGCTTTGTCGTAATCAACAGCTGCAACGATTTCAACGCCGTTAGCAAGCTTTTTGTTCGACATAATAACCGCATCAACACCTAGTTCATCTTTCACTTCTTTCAGTGCTGTGCGCATATCTTTAGCAAAAAAACGTTTAATTTTCATGGTTCAACCCCTTTACTATCCTATTGTTGGCCTACTGAGCTGACAATCTTAATCTGTCTTTCGTCTGGTACCTCTTGGTAAGACATCACCCTTAAACCTGGGATGGTGTACTTAACGAAGCGAGATAACACAGTTCTTAACATTCCTGACGTTAACAGTATCGAAGGTTCACCGGCCATTTCTTGGTTTTGATGCGCTTCATTCAATGATTGTTGAAGTCGCTCTGCAAGGCTTGGCTCTATTCCGGCACCTTCGTCACCTGCATTCTGAAGTGACTGATGCAACATCTGTTCCAACTCAGGCGCCAAGGTTATGACAGGGATCTCAGAAGACATACCAACAGCGTCTTGAACAATCAGTCTGCGTAGTGAAATTCTCACTGCAGCCGTTAGTACATCTGGGTCTTGGCTACGTGGGCCATACTCAACAAGAGTTTGAACAATCGAGCGCATATCGCGAATTGCCACCCCTTCATTGAGTAAGTTTTGTAGCACTTTTACGATAGTAGTGAGTGGTAATACATCAGGAACCAGCCCTTCAACAAGACGAGGATGACTCTTCGCTAACATATCTAATAAGTTTTGCACTTCTTCATGACCAAGCAGTAAAGCTGCGCTATTAGTAAGTAACTGACTAATATGAGTTGCAACCACAGTTGCTGAATCAACGACTGTGTAGCCAAGTGATTGTGCTTCATCTTTTTGATCTGGTTTGATCCAAACCGCATCTAATCCGAATGCAGGGTCTTTTGTGGCAACCCCTTTGATTGGACCAAATACTTGGCCTGGATTAATCGCTAACTCATCACCATGCTTAAGCTCACCCTCACCGCTTGAAACACCCATCATAGTGATTCTGTAAGCGTTAGGGTCCAGTTCTAAGTTATCGCGAATATGCACAGGAGGTACCAAGAAACCAAGTTCCTGAGACAATTTCTTACGCACACCTTTGATACGATTTAATAGTTCACCACCTTGAGATTGATCTACCAGTGGAATTAAGCGATATCCCACTTCTAAACCAATAACGTCAACCTGTTGAACATCATCCCAACCCAGTTCTTTTTGCTCTTGTTTATTAGCAACACCTGTTCCTGGCGCACCACCATTTGCTTCTTGCTCTGCTTTTTCAGCTTCTGCTTTGGCTTTTTGTTGTTGCGTGAAGTAAGCAAGGTAACCCAGTAATCCACCTAGGCTTAAAAATGCAATATGCGGCATACCTGGCACAAGACCCATGATGATCAAAATACCAGATGCGATATACAAAGACTTTTCGTTACCTAGCTGTGTCTTAACTTGATCGCCCATATTGTGCGATTCATTTTGACGGGTAACAACGATTGCAGTACCGATAGACAGTAACAGTGAAGGCAGTTGTGCAACTAGACCATCACCAATGGTTAGTAAGGTGTACACTTCCATCGCACGGCTGAACGATAAATCATGTTGGATCATACCAACAAATAAACCACCAACGATGTTAATCACTAGAATAACGATACCCGCTATTGCATCGCCTTTTACGAACTTACTCGCACCATCCATTGAACCATAGAAATCGGCTTCGCGGGTAACCTCTTCACGGCGTTCACGGGCTTGCTCTGCACTGATAAAACCAGCGTTTAAATCAGCATCAATCGCCATTTGTTTACCCGGCATTGCATCAAGAGTAAAGCGAGCTGATACTTCAGAAATACGACCTGCACCTTTGGTGATAACCACAAAGTTAATAATGATTAAAATCAGGAAGACCACTAAACCAACTGCATAGTTACCGCCGATAACCACCGAACCAAAGGCCTCGATAACTTTACCGGCTGCATCACCGCCGTTATGACCTTCGAGTAATACTACACGGGTACTGGCGACATTCAGCGCTAAGCGCATGATGGTTGCAATCAGTAGAACCGCAGGGAACATACCAAATTCAAGGGGTTTCATGGTGTAAACTGTAACCAGTAACACCACCAGTGCTAACGCGATATTAAACGAAAATAGAATATCTAAAAGAAATGGCGGCAGGGGTAAAATCACCATACCCAGCGCAGCAAGTACCATTAACGGCGTGCCGATACCCTTCGCATATTCTTTTTTATCTCTGTTAAGTTGTTGTAATACCGCTTTAAATTCCATAATTCAACAATTTCAAAAAATTGACACTACACGGAATTTGCAATAACTATTCCAAGTTATAAATTTACTGTTTAGTATTTGTAGGCATCGGGTATTGGGAGCTTTTTATTGAGTGGTACAGGACGTTTACCGCGCCCTTTTTGGAAGCGTTTTAACTGGAAGACATAAGCTAACACTTGTGCAACGGCAGTGAATAGCTGATCAGGTATTTGATGACCAACATCGGTGGTGTGATACAGCGCACGAGTAAGCATGGGTGATTCAACAATTGGCACGTCATTCCCCTTGCCCACTTTACGAATTTGCATAGCAAGCTCGTCCACGCCTTTGGCAAGAACAATAGGCGCACCCGCTTTAGCTGTATCGTATTTTAGTGCTACAGAATAATGGGTCGGGTTAGTTACGATCACATCTGCATCAGGCACGTCTTGCATCATACGCCTTTGCGACATTTCACGCTGAGTACGGCGAATACGCGCTTTTATTTGCGGATCACCCTCAGAGTTTTTAAATTCGTCTTTTACCTCTTGTAAGGTCATTTTTAACTGTTTATGGTGTTTGTGACTTTGATAAGGAGAATCTATTGCAGCAATAATGATTAACGTACAAGTTAACCCCAAGAACATCCAAGATAGTATTTCGAGTGCATGGATAAAATTTCCGGGCGCGCTTTCAATGCTTAGGTGCAGTATTTCATCAAAGAAAGTATTAATTAAGAACACAGCAAAGCCTGCAACCACTACAAATTTTAAAATAGACTTAACTAGCTCTACTCCTGCTTGAGGGCCAAGCATACGCTTAATACCTTTAGCTGGCGACATCTTACTTGCTTTTGGGGCTGCCGCTTGCCAACTAAAGTTATAACCTCCCAGTAAAGTATTGCCAACAAAAGCGGCTATGACGATGATCAACACAAACATTGCCATAGGGAATAACAATGCATCCGCAACAATTCCCCACACTGAAAACATCTTAGTGGTGTCGTAGGTTTCATTACGGTTAAGGCTTAATAAACGTCCCATTATATTATAAAGACCTTTACCAATTTCAGGGCCATACAACAATAATGAAACTGCAGAAAAAATAAGCACAAACATGGTACCTAGCTCTTTTGAGCGGGCAACCTGACCTTTCTTCTTGGCATCATCAATTTTTTTCTGCGTGGGTTCTTCGGTTTTTTCTTGACCAGAATCTTCAGCCATGGCGCGCTCCTAAGGTGTACAACCAACAAGGCTGCACATTAACTCAACCATTTTTAACCACTGAAACTCAAATTGAGTCATAAAGTTGCCTAATGTTGCCCAAATAATCACAAGACCAGCTACTAAGGTAAACGGAAAGCCAATTGAGAAAATATTTAACTGCGGTGCCGCTCGGGTCATTACACCAAACGACATGTTAATAACAAGCATGGCTGTCAGTGGAGCTAAAGCAAGCACCAAGGCTGTGGTGAACATCCAACCACCCCAAGTAACGATATCCCAGTAATGATCAACCGCCCACCAATTGCCATCAATTGGTAGCACTTCAAAGCTATGAATGACCATTTGAATCATCATTAAGTGGCCATTGAACACAAAGAAAAGCAAGGTCGCCAAGATTAGATAAAATTGTCCCACAGCGGGTACACTCAGACCATTCGATGGATCAACTACGGACGCAAAACCAAGACCTGTTTGCATCGCGAGTATTTGCCCAGCAAGAACAAAAGTATTTAGCAATAAAACAGATGCAAACCCAATCGCCACACCAATAAGCATTTGCTGAATGACCACAAGAATCATCTCAAACGAAAAAAGATTGTTGAAAGTCGCAGGGGGCAGCATAGGCACAGCAACAAAGGTTACAACTACAGCTAAACCAAGCTTAATTCGGCTTGGTACATTCTTCGCACCAAGGCCTGCCATGATCATAATCATTGAGCTAATACGCACTAATGGCAGCAAAAAGTCGCTGAGCCATTGAATAATGACCGCAAATGGAAATTCCATTTAGCCTGCAATCTCCGGTATCGACATCACTAAACGGGTAAAATAGTCCATAAGCTCTTGCGTGAACCAATGGCCACCGACAATAAGTGCGCTTATGGTAATTAGCAAACGAGGTAAAAAGCTTAAGGTTTGCTCATTGATTGATGTTGCCGCTTGGAAAACTGCCACGACTAGACCGACTAATAAGCCAGGTACTACGATTGCAGACACTAACTTTATAACTAAAAATAGCGCGTCACTGAGTATATCGACAAAAATTTCGGGTTCCATTTTGTCTCTCCTACCTAATTATGTGCCTTGAATTGCATTGTTACACCCCGAGCCCAAAGCTCTTCGCCAGCGTGCCCATCACAAGGCTCCAGCCATCCACCAACACAAACAGCATGATCTTAAACGGCAAAGACACAATCATCGGCGAAAGCATCATCATACCCATGGCCATTAATACGGAGGCCACCACTAAATCAACTATCAAAAATGGGATGAAGAACATAAAACCAATGATAAAGGCCGTTTGCAATTCGCTGGTAACAAACGCTGGGATCAATACAATCAACGGCGTGTCTTCTGGCGAATCTAATTGCTCATAACCAGCTATTTTCGCAAAGGTCTCTAAATCTTTTATACGAACTTGCGAGAGCATAAACGCTTTCATAGGCTCTTTGGCAAGCTCTAAGGCTTGCACTGAAGTAACTTGCTCATTCAAGTACGGCTCAATGGCGCGCTCATTCACCTGCTGATAAATTGGCGCCATAATAAAAATACTTAAAAATAGCGACATGCCTAACAAAATTTGATTCGAAGGCGTTTGTTGTAAGCCTATTGCTTGGCGTAGTATCGCCAGAACCACAATAATCCGTGTAAATGAGGTCATCATAATGACCGCCGCTGGAATAAAGCTCAGCGCCGTCATGATCGCTAATACTTGTAGCGTCACTGAGTAATCTTGAGATCCATCAGGGTTGGTGGTAATGGTCAGTGCTTCTATGCCTTCAGCGTTAACCGACGGCAAAAACAACACACTTGCTAAAATAAGTATCCACTTGATCATAGCGTTAATTCTTTTTATTTGAAGGTGATTGTGGGTTCAGTAACTTTCCAAATTTCTTGGCAAGTTCTGGCAGTTCTTTTTCTTGTAATGGTGTTTCTAGTTTATGCAGGTAGTTAATACTGTGCGGAGTCACACCAATTAAGTGCTGTGCGTTATCAATTTCAATGACCATCAAACGCTCACGAGAGCCCAAAGGCAAACTGCGCACTACTTTAAATTCATCACTATTAGCAAGATTTGGATTTAGTTTTTTAACCAAAAAAGCCAAAGCAATAATAACCACCAGCACTAAAAGCAAAGACATCACCATAGACAGTAAATCTGCCGTCGGTGATGCCGTAGGAAATGCAGTGCTCGACGCACTTGTTAAAGCAACTAAAGCATTCATCGTAACTTTTTAATACGTTCAACTTGGCTAATGACATCAGTTAAACGAATACCGAACTTATCGTTTACAACGACCACCTCACCATGGGCAATCAGCGTGCCGTTAACCAATACATCAAGCGGCTCACCAGCGACTCGGTCTAGTTCTACCACCGAACCTTGGTTAAGCTGTAATAAGTTACGAATGTTGATTTTTGAACGGCCCACTTCCATAGAGATAGTAACCGGAATGTCCAAGATGGTATCAAGTTTTCGTTTTTCGTCGCCCGATAGCTCATGTCTTTCATCTTTTAATTCATCAAGCTCTGCCACAGCAGCATCGCCTGAGCCACCCTCAGCCTCTTCAGCTTCGGCTAGTGCCGCGGCCCATTCGTCCATTGTATCTTGATCATCACTCATTATGTTTAACCTTATAAATCGACTACCAGTCTAAATCTACACCTTCAGATAGATGTAGATCTTCTTCTAGTTCTGCTAATTCTGCATCTGAATCCAGTTTTTTGCCACCTTTTGTGAACACATGTAGTTCTGACTTAACTGATTCAGGGCGTTTAATTTTTTCGCTAATTTGTAGTGCCACATTGTCACGAGAGCGGCCCATTTTCGCTCTGAAGGTCGGCAGTTCTTCTACAAATACGGTGATATGCTCTGGCATTTCAACTGGGATAATATCGCCAGCTTTAAGCTCCATAATCTGTTGTAGCGTTAAATCAACCTCAAGCAATTGAGTCGATAGGTCGACTTCTACATCCATGATCTCATCACGTAATGCTTTACTCCAACGTAAGTCGGTGTCTTCGGTGTCTGATTGCACACCGGCATCGAGCAATTCGCGAATAGGCTCAAGCATTGAATATGGTAATGCGATATGGAAATCACCACCACCACCATCTAGCTCAATATGGAAGGAGCTAATAACAACCACTTCAGTTGGACTTACGATGTTCGCCATTGCTGGGTTAACTTCTGAGTCAAGGTACTCAAAAGATACATCCATTACCGGCGCCCATGCTTCTTTATAATCTTCGAAGATAATTTTAAGTAGCATTTGAACAATACGTCGTTCTGTTGGCGTAAATTCACGGCCTTCAATTTTTGCATGATAGCGGCCATCACCACCAAAAAAGTTATCCACTAAAATGAATACTAATCGGGCTTCCATGGTAATTAAGCCAGTGCCCTTCAACGGACGAAAACGTACCATGTTCAAACTGGTTGGCACGAATAAGGTATGGATATATTCGCCAAATTTAATCATTTGCACGCCGTTGATTGACACCTCAGCGGTGCGGCGCATCATGTTAAATAGGCTAATTCGCATATGACGGGCAAAACGTTCATTCACAATCTCCAAGGTCGGCATACGACCACGGACAATACGATCTTGTGATGAGAAGTCATACTGTAAGGTATTACTGTCTAAGTCATCACCTTCGTGAATATCTTCCTCTTCGACTTCATCAACGCCATGTAAAAGCGCATCAATTTCGTCTTGAGATAATAAATCGCTCACGCTGACCCCTTATTGCATCACAAAGCCGGTGAATAATACCCGCTCTATCACTTTGCTACCTTCAACATCACTTAATGCTGATTGTACTTTTTCAAGTGCAGCAACACGCACTGACTCTTTACCTTCACTGGTACCTAATTCATCTGCGGTCGTTGTTGAAAGAACGCCAAGTAAGGTACTTTCGATAAGTGGAATATGCTTTTTGGCAGTTTCTTCGTTCACTTCACCGCGAACAAGTAGCTGAACTTTTATTTGTACAATACGGTCGCGACTCGCACCGGGTACATTAAATACAAATGGGCGTGGCATTGCGACATAGAGAGCCGAACCAATTTGTGCGGAGCTCGATGGTGCAGCAGCCTCAGTCACTGTGGTTTCATCTGCTAGGCTCTCTTCAGGGGCATCATCACCCATAAATAAAAAGTAACCTGCGGCGGCGCCAACAATCAACACTACAGCTGCAATAATGATAATCAGCTTCTTTTTGCCTTTACCCGTATCTTCTATTTCTAAATTTGCTTCTTCGGCCATTGTTACTTCCCTCAAAGTTACAGCAAGTTGTTTATCACACTGTAACTATTTTATTTCTTATAATAGCAGGACTTATGCATAGTAATCTATTGATGATGAAGATTGTTGTCGAGAAGTTTCTGCGCTTTGCGCTGTTACTTCTGGTTGTTGCTCCTCAGCTTGTTGATTTCCTGCAAGCTGCCCTTGCCCAGACTGCTCTTGTTGTTGCTCAGGGTTACCTTGCTGAATACTACTTTCACCAAGTTCAATACCTTGCTGCGCAAGCATTTCGCGCAAACGTGGCATTGATTGCTCTAAAGCTTCTTTAGCCTGCTGATTTTGAACAACAAAATTAATTTGCGCTTGTTCAGCATCGCTACGTATACGAATTTGCATACTGCCCATTTCTGGTGGGTCTAAGCGAATTTCAGCTTCTTTATTATTAATATTTAGTAACGCACTAACTCGCTCTTGAAGCATCTTTGCGGCGTCACTCTTTATAATATTGATCGCTTGCATTACACCAGGGTCAATGCTCACCGATTTAGAGTGAGCCTGAGTTTGTGTCGTTGCTTGAGTCTGCATTGTTTGTGCATCAATTGCTTGCTCATATTGCTGATGAGCCACCTCATAGGCACCCGGTTGTGTTGCTGCATTGGCTTGAGTCGTTAACTGAGTAAATAACTGAGCTACACGCGAAGGCACAGCTTCTTGTGTACGTTCGGTATTAATTTTTGTATCAAGCTCTAAAGTTACTTCTTCACTAGTTGCAGCCTTTGTAACATCGGCTGTAACCTGCGCAGTATTGTTTTGTTTTGTATTATTACTTTCAACATTCACTGTTGCTGCGGTTACTGGCATCGCAGTACTGGCTGTTGCGGGGGCATTAATAGCCTCTTTGAGCACAGTTTGTGCCGCAGAAAGTTTTTCGTACTGAGCAGTACCCGGCGTTAACGTTTGCAGTTGAGTATTCACTTTATTTAACAGTGCTTGCTGCTCATCTTTCGTCAGTGCAGTGATTTGCTTTTCGATGCTAGTCGGCAGTTTAGTATCAAGCGCTTTATTATCAGCTAATTTAGCATCTTGTTTTGTCAGGCTTTCATCAGCAATGTCTTGCTCTACAGCAAATTGTGATACAGGGCTCTGTGCAGTTTGTGTTGTAGGCTTACTACTCATCACATCAGTCAATAGCGACTTGATTGTTGCCAGCTCATCAGCGCCAAGCTTATTGTCAACTTTTAGTTGATTGATTTGTTGTTCAAGTTGCTTTTGTTGATCAGTGCTGAGCGACAAACCTTTAGCGAACTCACTTACAGCCTGCCCGTCGCCACTTTGTAGTTTGGCAAGCAGGTTAACGATTGACTTATCAGTTACTGGTTTATCTGATGCTTTTGCCGCGCTTGCTTCAACGCTCTTCGGAGCTAACTGCTCAGTAGCTAGATTTACCGCTGGCTTATCAACGTTGCCATGCGCTTGCTTTGTCGTCACTTCAGCCGCTTTTGCATCAGTTTGAACGCTATTATTTGCATCGCTGAGCATCTTGTTTAAAACAGCTTTGCTTTTATCATTTGCGCCGAGTTCGTTTCCATCAGCTGTTTTTACAGCGTCTAAATCAACAGTGGTTTCTTTACTGTCAGTTGCTTGTATTGCACTGGCAAAGTTAGCTACCTGAGGTTTTGTATCCGGTGTATTAACAGCTGAAACACCTTGCTTTTCTTTGTCTGTTAATGGGCCATCAACAATAGGGGTCACGCTATCTTTTGGCGGTAAATCACCAATCGCTTTTAGTTGACTATCTACCGCTGTCGCAACTTTAGACTTATGTAATAAACTTGCGATTGAGTTGTCATCTTCTGCTGCGACTTTTGAATCATCGGTTTGCGCAACGTCTGTCATAGGTGAAGGTATTACAGGTGTAATGGTATCGATTGGGGTTGGTTTTTTATCAACAACTACCGGGCTAAAGTCATTATTTTCAATCAATTTATTAACACGTGTACTCATAGCTTGAGCCGCATTAATTTGCGAAAGCAGTGAGTTATCTTCATCTTCTACAAGTGCAAGTTCATCGCTTTGTTCTTTAGTTACAGCTTCATTACGAACATCTGGATTTATTTTAGGCTGCTGATCTGTAGATGTGGGAGTAGTTGCAGCTTTAGCATCAGTCGCTGTATTCTCATCGCCTGGTTTTGCATCTGATTTAGGTTCTTCAGAAGTACTGATAGCTTTAGGTTCATCAACTGAGTCAGCATCTGCATCACTTTTTGCTTGCGCGTTTGCCGCTTCACTTGCTTCTGTCAGTGAAGTTAAAAAATTCAAGCCCGATGCTTTGTTGTTAGACTCTGAGTCTTTGCCTGAAAAACCAGTACCTTGCTCAGTTTTAACCTGCAAATTGATATCACTGATCGTCATAATTCACCTAAACCTAGTCATCTAAAGTAATGAGGCAATTTGCCGCCGCAAGTGCCAAAATTAATGCTACTGGTTAGGTAAATGCAATTAACATGCCTAAAAAAGAAGTATTTTAAAGAAGTGCATTTTTAAGTTGACGCTGATAAAACTGATTTGCAGCAAATTCATCCAGCATTTTTTGTTCTGCTTTTGCCACTTGCATCGCTTGTTTTTCAGCTTGCTTTTCGATTAACTTCGCTACTGCTTTTGCTTTCACTTGTTGCTTTAACCACAGTGCTTTTCGCTGTGTCACAACTTGTTTTGCGGTATTCACTGTACTTGCTTGCTGGCGTATCGCTTCTTCAATTTTTGCAATAAAAGCATGATATTGGCTGAAGCCAGCACTAGACAAACCAGAGCGTCCTTTCAAATGTAACTGCTGAGAATACTCTAAACGAAAGTTATTAAGCCCTTGCAGTTTTTGTTGATTACTTTGTAAGTGCTGCTGTGCTTTTAAATAATCCATGCGTAAAGACTCTTCTTTATCGCTCTCAAGCTTTAACAATAAATCAAGTTTACTTTTAGCCATTAACCTTGCCCTAATAACTGCGCTAGACCTTGCAGACCTTCATCATAACTGATCACATCTTTCATACCTTGTTGAAGGAATTGATTGACTCGCGGCATCATATTAATTGCTTGATCGAGCATAGGATCGGTGCCTTTTTGGTACGCCCCTAAGGTGATCATATCTTTGTTTTGTTGATACATTGAATACACTTGCTTAAGCACACGCGCTTGTTGCATATGCGCTTCAGGTACAACCTGCGGCATTACACGAGAAATCGACTTTTCAATATCAATAGCCGGATAGTGACCACTGTCGGCTAAATCTCGAGATAAAACAATGTGGCCATCTAAAATAGCGCGGGCAGAGTCAGCAATTGGGTCTTGCATATCATCGCCCTCACTAAGTACAGTAAAAAACGCAGTAATGGCACCTTGCCCTTCACCACCATTACCGGCACGCTCCACCAGCGCAGGTAATTTAGCAAATACTGAAGGCGGATAACCTTTCGTAGCCGGAGGCTCACCAACCGCTAAGGCAATTTCACGTTGTGCCATGGCATAACGGGTAACCGAGTCAAGTAATAACAACACGTTAAGTCCTTGATCGCGAAAGTATTCCGCAATGGTCACTGCACTTTCACAGCCTTTTAAACGCATTAATGGTGACGCATCCGCAGGGGCTGCAACTACCACTGAGCGCTTACGCCCTTCGACTCCTAAAATTTCTTCAATGAATTCTTTTACCTCACGACCACGTTCACCCACAAGGCCAACCACGATTACATCTGCTTCAGAACCACGAGTCATCATACCTAGTAGCACTGATTTACCAACACCAGAGCCTGCAAACAGACCCATGCGCTGGCCTTGACCCACGGTAATAACGGAGTTGATGGCTCGTACACCTACATCCATAGGTTGACTGATTGGTCGTCTTGCCAGCGGGTTAATTGCGTTTTGCGCAAACTTTAAGTGATGCTCAGCATTAATTGCACCTAAGCCATCAAGTGGCCGACCAAGGCCATCCACTACGCGACCAAGTAAACTCATGCCTACAGGCAATCCTGTTTCGTTTACTTTTGGGATAACTCGCGCACCTGGTAGTACGCCAGAGATGTGATCATTTGGCATTAAGTACAGTGTTTGATCATTAAAGCCAACAACTTCAGCATCAACAAAGCCGTTAATGGTTTCAATTTTACATTGACTACCAACAGGTGCTCTAAGCCCTTTTGCTTCTAGCGTTAAACCAACAACACGCGTCAGAATACCGGCAACAGCCGGTTTTGGAGCCTTGATATGTTTTTCATAGCGCTGTAAGCGTTCGCTAAGAGTCATTGATTGAGCACTCATAATGAGCCTAAAAAGTGTTAGATACCACTGCTATGCAAAAAGTTTTCCAACGTTTCTTTGACGCGAGTTTTTATCGTCATATCAAGGGATGATTGCGGGGTTTTAATTTCGCAGCCACCGCGCTCTAAAGTCGGTTCTGCCACTAACTGCCAATGGTTATCTGCGATAGTTTGTTCGCCATAACTTTCGGTAATTAAAGCAATATCATCAGGATGTAAGTGAATACGTACTTTAGCTTGCTCTTCACCTAACGCATCAATAGCTTGCTTCAAAGCATGTAAAATGACTTCTGGTGAGGTTTTGATTTCTTGGTAAACTAAGACCTCTGTCAGCATCACAGCTAACTGCACTAACTGCTTTTCGGCACTTTCATCGACTTTAGATAATGGTTGAGAAAGGCTATCAAGTAAGCTTCTTAAGTTGGTGAGCTGCTCTTCTAAAATAGGCTTAATTTCTTCTTGGCCTTGCTCCTTACCAAGCTCAACACCTTCTTTAAAACCAGCTTCTTTCCCCTCATGCGCGCCTTTTTCAAAACCATCTATATAGCCTTGTTCATGACCTTGCTTTAGCCCTTCTTCATAGGCATCTTGACGGATTTTTTCAAGTTCAGCCATGGTCAATGACGGAATTTCAGGCTCTTCTGGCTGCTCTTCGGCCTGCTGCTTTTGCTGCTCTTTACGATATAAGTCAGCTAAAGGCGTGCCATACGCCGTTGAGCGTCCAGCGAGTTTTGTTGTATCTTGCGTCACTTCAGGAATTGGCCAGTTTTCCAATAGTTCATCGGCTGCTTCACTGGCATGTACTGGGCGTCCTGTATGAAATGAAGACTTACTCATGGCTTACAGGAACTCCTCACCACCACCGCCACCAAGCATGATTTCGCCTGAGTCAGCTAAACGTCGTGCCGTAGAAAGAATTTCTTTCTGTGCCGCTTCTACTTCGCTAATACGAACAGGGCCCATTGCCTCAAGATCATCAGCGAGTAATTCAGCGGCACGTTTTGACATATTGCCCAAAATCTTCTCTTTTAATGCTTCGTCAGTACCTTTAATTGCTTTCATTAATACATCTTGCTGTACTTCACGAAGGATCGCTTGAATACCACGGTCTTCAACATCCATTAAGTTCTCAAAGACAAACATAAGGTCTTGGATTTGCTGTGACATCTCTTCATCGTGTTCACGGATTGAATCCATTAACTGACCTTCAACATTGGTATCTAGGTAGTTCATGATATCAGCAGCCGCTTTCAAGCCACCCATTTTCGCAGCTTGCGCACCTGCTTGACCTGCAAATTGTTTTTCCATGATTTCATTCAACTCTTGCAATGCTGCTGGTTGAACTTCTTCAAGGTTCGCAATACGCATAGTTAAATCTAAGCGCACTTTTTCTGGGAATTGCGACAAGATTTCCGCTGATTGCTCTGGCTCTAGATACGATAAAACAATGGTTTGAATTTGCGGGTGCTCGTTGCGAATAATATTCGCCACTTGCTTTGAGTCCATCCATTTCAATGAATCAAGACCTTTCGCCCCTGAGCCCATAACAATTTGGTCAATAAGGCTGGCCGCCTTGTCTTCACCAAGCGCTGCAGTAAGGGCTTTTTTGATAAAGTCTTCAGACTGAAAGCCAATGGTACTGAAGCTTTGAATTTGCTCAATAAACAAATTATGGACTGCGCTAATTTTCGCTTGCGATAAATCATCTAGTGCGGCCATTGCCATACCCACTTTTTGCACTTGCTTTGGCTCTAAGTGCTTAAGGATTTGCGCAGCATCTTCTTCTGATAAGCTCAGCAATAAGATTGCCGCCTTATCAACACCGTCTAATTTATCAACATCAAACGCCGGTGGTAATTGTTTTTGTTCTTGATCAGTCATCTTCTGTTAACCACGCTTTCACTACTTGAGAAGACAGTTCTGGTTCATTTGCAACCAATGCACGAACTGCTTTGAGTAAATCTTCATCGCCATGTAAGTCTGGCAGCTGTAGTGTACCATCACTTGAGAATCCTACAGCAGCAGAGTCAAAGTCTTTATTTAGCATATCTAGCGTGCTATCACCAATATCTACACCTGCACTTAATGCATCTTCATCATATTCTTCTAGTGTATCGTCTGGGTAAATTAGACGTTTCAGCATAGGTCTTACAACAAAAACAATAAGTACGATGATAACCAGTGCACCTAATGCTAAGCGTAGCATCTTCATGAACCAATCTTGCTCCCAAAGTGGAACTTCAATCGCTTCACCTGTATCTTGTCTTACAAATGGCACTGTAACGACTTCAAGTGCATCACCGCGTTGCATATCAAACCCAACACCACCTTGTAGTAAGCGACGAATATTTGACAATGCTTCGACAGAGCGAGGAACCATAGTTGTTTCACCGTTTTCACCTACTTGTGGTACATAATCAACGGCAACTGACACACTGATGCGGCGGATAACACCGGTTTGCTGGCGCTTATGAGAAATTGTGGTATCAAGTTCGTAGTTACGTGTTGCTTCTTTATGCGAACGACTTGGGTTCGTTGCTGAGCCTGCACTTCCTTGGCCTGCGACCTCAGGAATATTAGAGTTGACTGGCGGCTGATTCGTTAGCGCACCTGGAATGCCCACAGCAAGACCACCAATGTTGTTTTCTTCGAACGTGGTTTCACTGCGCACAGCGGGTAAGTCTGGGTTATAACGTTTTTGTGTTTCTTCGACTGCACTAAAATCCATATTTAAGTCGACTTGCGCTGTGTAGTTACCTAAACCTACAACAGGAATAAGGATGCTATCGATTTTATTTAAGTATTCTTCTTCACGCTTACGCTCAATTTCATACTCTTTACGAGAGCGAGCAGCAAGTGAGTTTTGTGAACCTGAATTCAATAAACGACCATTTTGATCAGTCACAGTAACGCGCTCTGGCGATAAACCTTGGACTGCTGAGGCAACAATATCAACTACTGAGTCAACTTCTTCACCATCAAGCGTACGGCCGCGTTTTAAGGTTAGTACTACCGTTGCTGAAGGTTGTTTTTCACGACGAGCAAATACGTTTTCTTTTGGAATAGCTAAAAGTACTTTGGCGCGAGTAACATTTTTTAGCTCTTCGATGGTACGTGCAAGCTGTTGCTCACGACCATGTTTTAAACGTTCACGTTCAAGGCGTTGGCTTACACCAAACCCCATGTCTTGCATGATGATGTCAGTACCTGAGCTTGGCGCTTGCTCTAGGCCTTCACGAGCCATCAATAATTTGATGTTTTGGTATTCACCTTCTTCAACAGAGATGACGTTACCATCAAGTTCGTAATCAATCTTTTGAGCGTCTAAGAAGTCCAGCGTTTGAATAAGCTCTTCCGTTGGCATTTTGCCAAGCGGACGCATATCTGGCTGACGAGCCCAAATAATAATAAAAATTGCGATAGCCAAACAGATTGCTAAAGCAATCACTAAAGTAGCCTGGCGTAAAACGTCTACACCATTTAAGGCACTTAGGTAGCCTGACTTTTGCTCTTGTTGATCGTCAGTATCGGTTGCATCGATACCGCCGCCTGCTAAGGCTAGATCAGTTGATTGATTAGATTGCGCCACAATAATTCTCCACTACCTAGTTACACAGGCATGTTCATAATTTCTTTATAAGCTTCAACAAGTTTATTGCGAACCTGTACCGTCGCTTCAAAGGCAACTGATGACTTTTGCGAAGCAATCATTACGTCCGCAAGTGAAACACTGCGATCGCCCATTTCAAGCGCGGTTACTTTTTGTTTTGCTTCTTGTTGTAAGCCATTCACTGTATCAAGTGCATTGGTAAGTAAATCACCAAACTGTGCCGATGAAGTTGGCTGAGTTTGTGTTGGTAAATTATTAATTGAGTTACCACGACCAACTTCTGAAGCCATAGATTGCATTTCTTGAAATAATGCGCTGTTTTGAACTTTCATAATACTCTCTGACAATGCAGTTTACTTATGCACTGATAAAGCACAAACCGTGCCACAAAATAAAACGAGAATTTTCAACAACTTAACACAGACAATTTACTTGTCAGAGTTTTGACAGCAAACAAGCTCACAAAAATGTGAGCTTGTTTGACTAACTTTTTGGAAGGAGTTTATGCAGGTAAGGCGATACCCAAGTCTCGCATTTGCGCCAGTTTATAACGTAACGTGCGCGGACTAATACCTAAGGTTTTTGCAACCTCTTTACGCTTACCGTTACAACGCGCTAAGGTTTCTAAAATAATACGATGCTCTTTGTCTTTCAGCTCGTCTTTATAATTACCCTGCTCACTCACTTGCGGTACGGTATCTAGATTAACTTCAACAGGCTGTTCTTGATATACCGGAGCGTTGTGTGGTGGCGTAGCGACTGGCTTGATATCCGCCGTAAGCAACTCTTCAATAAAGACATCATCTTGATGAATACTATTACCATCGCATAATATCAACGCCCGTTGAATAACGTTATCGAGCTCTCGTACGTTACCTGGCCAAGCATGCGATAGCAGCTTTTGTTTCGCACCCTCACTTAGTTGAGCTATAGGCTCTTTACTTTTCAGGCAATGACGCTCTATTAAATGCTCTGCCAATACAATAATGTCGCCAGGACGCTCGGCTAATGGTTTCCACATTAACGGGAATACATTTAAGCGATAATATAAATCTTCTCTAAATAGATTTTCGCTCACTGCTTCTTTTAAATCTCGGTTACTTGTAGCAAGTACGCGAACATCAAGCTCTATGGTTTTACGACCGCCTAAGCGCTCTACTTCGCGCTCTTGAAGTACACGCAGTAATTTAGCTTGCAAGCCTAAATCCATCTCAGTGATTTCATCTAGTAAGATGGTACCACCTTGAGCTTGCTCAAATTTACCCGGGCAAGCTTGAATAGCGCCAGTAAACGCCCCTTTTTCGTAACCGAATAAGGTTGCTTCAAGCATGTTTTCAGGAATAGCAGCACAGTTAATAGCCACAAAGGGAGCATCGCTACGATTTGATTTATCGTGGATAAAACGAGCCAACACTTCTTTACCCGAGCCACTTGGGCCGAGTACCATGACACTGGCATCTGAGCGCGCTACTTTACTGGCAAGTTCTAATAACTTAATGCTCGATGGATCGGCAACAATTGGGCCATCGGTTTCTTTTTCCTTTTCAGGCAAATAACGACTCACCATGTTAAGAAGCACTTCTGGGGCAAACGGTTTTGCCATGTAATCAATCGCGCCTAAACGCATTGCCTCTACAGCATCATCAATGGTGGCATAGGCTGTCATCATTAATACTGGCAGCTCAGGATAATTAAGTTTAATGCTACGTAATAGGTCAAGGCCACTCATGGCGCCCATTTGCACATCACTAACAACCAATGAATAACTATTTTGCTTAAGCAAGATCATCGCTTGTTCAGCGCTATCTGCAGCAACGCAATCAATACCCGACATCTCAAGGGTATCGATTAGCGCTTCTCGTAAACCTGCGTCGTCTTCAACGACTAAGATAGAGTTAGTATTCATTTTGCCTCCGCTGACATTGGTTCTGCACTAATTGGCAAGATCAAACTAAAACATGCTCCCCCATGAGCATTATTAGTCACTTCAACACGTCCTTGGTGCGCATTGGCGACTGAACTTACAACTGCAAGTCCAAGCCCCGTGCCCTGGCTTTTGGTAGTGTAAAAAGGTTCGAATAATTTGTTGGCATGGCGTAAATCAACACCTGGGCCATTATCACTGACACTGATACGAACACAGTTTTCGCTAGTTTCGTCACGTTCGGCACTCAGGGTTACCACAGCCTCAGAGCCAATAATTTGAATACTGTTGTGGATCAGGTTTTGAATAGCGCTCGCCAGAGCAGTTTTATTACCCATAATTTCAATATCTGGCTCAGGCAAGTTCACGCTAAGTTCACTGTTATTTTGTGCAACCATAGCATCAGCACCGGCTTTTACTTCATTAAGTAACTGTTGCATTGAAACGCTTTCGACCACTTGTTGCTCACCACTTTTGGCAAATAACAGCATATCGTTCACTTGGGTTTCTAAATCTTTTAAACGCGACATTAGCTTCGTATGAAAGTTGCCACGCGAGCTTTCTGGCAATCGCTTTGAGCCTAAATTTGCGGCATACAGCATGGCCGCTGATAACGGTGTTCTGACTTGATGAGCAAGCGAAGCGACCATTTTGCCAAGCGCACTTAAGCGCTGCATATGTGCTACTCGCTTTTGTAAGCGCCTGGTTTCAGTTAAATCTGTCATTAAAATTAACTGCCCTGGCTCTGGAGCAAGCGCAGTAATATCAAGCTTTATTAAACGGCCATCCTTAAGTGATACTTCATGTCCATCGTCTTGCTGTGGTCGAAATGAGCGTTGAATTACGCTAAACCACTTTTCACCTTCAAGCGGCTCATCTAGCATATCGATGGCAATTTGATTGGCTTTTGCGATCATGCCTCGGCCATCTAAAACCACCACACCCGCAGGCATGGTATCAACCAAATGACCTAACCAACTGGCTTGTTGGCGCAGCTCACTCAATTCACCCACATACTCTTCTTGTTGTAAGCATGGGTTATATTGTTTGGCTGTGATAAATTGTGGTTTTAGGACATTTGCTAAGGCCATAATCGATACTCAAAAAATCGTGTCTACCTAGCTAAATGCACAATCCGTACCAAATTTATTTTTGTTTTATTTCAATAAATTAAAGACAAAACATCACTGACAAAAAAATGACAACCGCGAGGGAATAATGCAAAAAGAACACCATTGTCGTTGCCCATGGCTCGATACCAGCAAAGAAGATTATGTGGCCTATCATGACCAAGAATGGGGGGTGCCATTATATGATGATCACCGCTTATTTGAATTTATAACCTTAGAGTCAGCACAAGCGGGACTGAGTTGGTATACCATACTTAAAAAGCGTGATGGCTATCGCAGTGCCTTCAAAAACTTTGTTGTCGAAGAGGTTGCCAAAATGACCGAAGACGACGTCGAAAAGTTAATGCAGTTTGAAGGTATTATTCGTAATCGCGCTAAAATCGCCGCCACTATCAATAACGCGCAACGTTTTATTGAGATTCAAAAAGAGTTTGGCAGTTTCTCAAATTACCAATGGCAGTTTGTTGGTGGCAAACCATTGGTAAACAATCTTGATAAATTAGAGGATTACCCGGCTATTACTGAAGCCTCTACAGCATTCGCCAAAGATTTAAAAAAGCGCGGCTTTAAGTTTTTAGGGCCAACCACTGTGTATGCGCATATGCAAGCCTGTGGCATGGTTAACGACCACAGTAATGATTGTTTTAGAAAACAAGAGATTATTGATAGTTATTAGGTGATAGGGGCTAAGCTTGGCTTCTATCTTCTCGGTGCTGCAAGCAGCCTCCGGTGGTAAAAAGCTAATTAAGTACTTATTCACAAAGAGGCTAAGAGACGCTGCGCTTATGAGGTAAAAATAAAGATGTTAAATTTTAGGCTCTAGGCTACTAGGTGTAGCGCGCAACACCTCGATTACCTTGGTAGTAAAAGTAATTAAGAGCATGATTCACAAAGAAGTTAAAGGAATATTGCGCTTTAAAAATTAAAAAAGGGCTTGGTTTCTCATTTGTTCCTCATTATTTTCTCTTTGTGCAAAAAGCTTTTAGTGATTTATTACAACAGCAGACCCCGAATGAAAGACGGTGAGCGCGCCCGTAAGTTTAGCGCCTATAAATAAAGACACAGCCCATTCTATAGGCGTAATAACCATAGTACTTAGTTAATTTTTGCCTAAAACCTGCTCTTAACTATTAGTCACGCGTTAGGTTGTATTTCTTCATTTTTTCGACCAGTGTGGTGCGCCTAACACCTAAAATTTCTGCTGCACGTGCAACAACGTAATCATAGCGCTCTAATGCTTGGCTGATTAAGCTAATTTCTAGCTCAGCAAGATACTCTTTGAGCTCAATTCCTTCATCTGGTAATAAACCTGAGTCAGCCGTTGTTGCTGGTACATCAGGTTCTTCTTCATCATAATCACTAAAACCAGTACTGAAAATATCGTTGAAAGCATCTCGCTCCATCAACTCTTCTGGGTACTCAGGCTCATAAGCCTCAACTTCAATATAACGATATTTAGCTGGAAGATCTGGCACATCAACCACTTTATCTGGAAACATGATCACCATGCGCTCAACTAAGTTAGCAAGCTCACGAATATTTCCCGGCCACGCATGCTCTTTTAAGCTTTGAATCGCACGCTCAGTGAATTTGGCCGTTGTGCCACTTTGCTCGTTCACACGACGCATCAACTCTTTTAAAAGCAGAGGAATGTCGTCAGCACGCTCACTAAGCGAAGGATTTTCAATTGGAAACACGTTTAAGCGATAAAAAAGGTCTTCACGGAAGTCGCCCTTTTCAATCATTTCTTCAAGGTTGCGGTGAGTCGCAGCAATAATGCGTACATCAGCTTGAATAGGCTTAGTACCCCCTACTCGCTCATAGCTACGTTCTTGCAACACACGCAGTAGTTTAACCTGCATTTGCAAAGGCATATCACCAATTTCATCTAGAAACAGTGTACCGCCTTGTGCTAGTTCAAAACGCCCCTTTCGCGCAGAAATAGCGCCCGTAAACGCGCCCTTTTCATGGCCAAATAGCTCACTCTCAAGTAATTCACCAGGGATAGCACCACAGTTTACCGGCACAAATGGCCCGGTATTGCGTTTAGAGAGTAAATGAACGTTACGTGCAACAACTTCTTTACCTGTGCCTGACTCACCTAAGATCAGTACATTTGCATCGGTTTTTGCTACTTGCTCAATTAAAAAGCGCACATCTTTTACAGCTTCTGTTTCACCGACTAAACCATCAAATGATTTGTTAGATTTCGCTTGTTTATGGTCACCCGGTAGCATGCGCTGATATTGCTGACAATCATGCAATAGCTGAGTAGTTACATCATGATTAAATGGCTCACAAATTAAACCTACTACATTAGCAATACTTAGCAGCGGTTTGAGTGTTTCACCAATTAATAAAAACGGAATGGCAGGAAACTGTTTGATCACAGCCTCGTGATTTAGCTGCTGTAAAGCACCAAGAATGACCATACATTCTTGCTGTTGATGTTTTTCGCAAAAAGACTGTAATGAAGTCTCATCAACTAATTGTGCAGTTTCACCAATGAAGGTAAGTGCTGCATGTAAACCTATCGCACGATTATTATTATTGTCTAAAATTAAGATCATTATTGGCGAACCACAGTTACCACGAGGTTAGTTAATTTCTAAATTGTAAGCGAGTTTAGGAGGGATGCAAGCGCTAAGCGGCAATTTATTGACATCTACGCCAAAAAATAGTCACTTAGCACTAAAATTTAATACTAAAGAATTAACTTACAAATTTAGCCTGTTTGAATTTAAAATATTCTATACTCGTTGCTATAATCTCTATAGAAATGCTCAAAAAAAGTAACATCAATGGCATTAATATTGCTTATTTATTTTTATGAATCGGTGTTTTTAATATAGGATTTTCTCATGGCACACATATCGATAAAAAAGTACAGTCAAGTTAGCGTTAGCAACATTAATGAAATGTCTCCTTATGAGCAGATCAATTTGATTTTCAGCAACATTATCGGACGTTTAGCAGCGACTAAAGGCTTTATTGAGCGTAAAGAATTTGAAAAAAAAGGTGAAAATATTTCTAGCTGCATTTTATTATTTGGTGCGCTACAAGATGCACTAAATTTTGAGCATGGCGGGGATATCTCAAGCAACTTACTATCACTGTACGATTTTTGCCAACGCAGGTTAACTGAAGCAAATGTAAACAACGACATTGCAGCAGTAGATGATGTTATTCGTATCGTTAAAGAAATAAAAGAAGGGTGGGATTCTATTCCGCTTGAAGAGCGCATACCTAAAGCTGAGCAATAATGCCGAATTATATCGCTCTAGATGCATTACTCATTACATTATCAGAGCACATAGATAAAACAGAGATTGGGCTGGCAAGCCAAACGTTAATAGCTATTGACCAAGAGTTGAAGCATTGGTGTGAGAGTGAAACACCACCTCAAGAAAAAGAGTTATTAGCTATACAAGCCAAAATTTTAACCGCTACAGCTAAGCTGAAAAACGCCAGAGACAAAACTCAGGTGGAGCTGATCAACCAGCGAAAATCACACAAAGCTATTTCTAAATATAAAGCAACAAAACGCTGATTAGCGTTTTGTTGCTTTCAGGCACTTATTTTATATATTTAGCTTACTTATATAGCTGTAATCTATATACATTGCGCAACATAAAGTAGCGACTAAAATTTAGGCAAAAAAAAGCGCCTGTTTATCTGGCGCTCAAACAATGAAATAAATAGACTAATTAGTCACTATTTTTAACAACCCCTGGCATATTATCAAGCTGCGCTTGCACATAGCTACTGGTTGAGTTCATCTGGGCTACAAGTAAATCCATGCTATTGTACTGTGCATATAAACGAGACTCTAACGACTCCATTTTTCTTGCAAAATCAATGCGCTCATCATCTAAACCATCTAACTGGGTCTGTTTACTGTCGATTCTGTTTTGAACAATACCATCTGAATCAGTATAAAAACTCATTAGCTCATCAAAAGATTGCGCAAAGCCGCCCTCATCGCCCTCACCCAAAAAGAACTCTTGAACTAAGTCTACATCGGCTTCTACTTGTTCGTTTAGGCGTTCAGTATCTAAGCTTAATTTGCCGTAACGGTCTGCTTCAACCCCAAGCTTAGATAACGACAAACTACTGCCATCACTCAAGCTAACTTCACTGGTTAGTTGCTGACGAAGTTTAGACATCACCCCACGAAGCATAGAGTCACCGGCCATCACACCAGCGCCATCTTCGCCTGATTTACCCAAGTTATTGCTAAGCTCAAGTAATTCGTTATAGCTTTCTATAAAGCTATTTAAACCGGCTTTAATATTATTATTATTTTCTGTAATTTTAAGGGTGCTATCGTCGTCATCAGTGCCATGGGCTTTTTTAGCTGTGATCGTTACACCATCAATAACATTTGCAAACTCGTTATCACTGCTTGTAACTGTTAAATTACCATCTATGGTAATTGAAGCGTCTGTTGCAGCAATCACCTCGTTAATATTTGTAACCCCTGAACCGGTGTCATAGGCTAGAGCCGATAAACCTGCCGCGTCAGTATTATTACCATCAGCATCAGTTGCTGTAACTTTTATTGCGTTTTCAACACCACTGTTTTTTGCTGATAAAACTAAATGCTGGCCATTATCGTCGGTGATAATCGTCGCTGTTACACTGTCGTTATCTTTATTGTCGTTAATCGCATCACGAATTTCAGACAAAGTTGCAGTATCTGACACGTCAATATCAAAACTATTCTCACCGGACGCTATAGTTAACGTACCTTCACCTACTGCGGCATCTTCTGCAAATGCACTTGACATCAATTTATGTTCTGTCGCAAGGTTGTTTACCTTTACATTATAACCACCAGGCTCCGCATCTTTGTCAGAGCTTAGAGTTACAAAATCATCACTGCCAGAAATACTGCGCTTTTGGTAGTTATCAACTTCGCCTAGTGCCTCCATCGAGGTTTGCAGTTTTTCAAGCGCTGATTTTAGTGCACCTGCTGCTGAAATATCCGTTGTTAGGGTTGCTTCTTTATTATTTAAACGTGAAGTAAAAGGGGTGCGCTCAGCATTAACTAACGCATCAACAATATCTGATACTGCTAAACCTGAACCTAAACCATTAAATGAAATAGCCATAACACATCCTCTTAATTACCTATTTAAATCAAAGTAGTAAAAAGCTAAGCTTTTTGATCAATTAAAAAACCCGCGGTTTCCGATAGCTTAGCCACTAGGCTTAACACTTCTTCAGATGGGTATTGCTTAATTAACTCACCACTGTTTTTATCAACCACTCTAATAACATCACGGCCCGACTCTTCATCAACTTGAAACTGCAAACTGCGATTCATTTCGCCCATGAAGTCCTGCAATTGTTGCGCCATTTTCTCAAGCTGCTCGCGGCCCAATTCATCTTTTTCACCGCTTTGTTGCACTTGTTGATAATTTTGCTGTGTTTGTTGTTGAAGTGTATTTTCTGTTTTATTTGATTCATCAACCGCCGTTGCTATCAGTTGTGGACTC
Organism: Pseudoalteromonas sp. PAST1; assembly: GCF_021532515.1. Lineage (NCBI taxonomy): Bacteria > Pseudomonadati > Pseudomonadota > Gammaproteobacteria > Alteromonadales > Pseudoalteromonadaceae > Pseudoalteromonas > Pseudoalteromonas sp. PAST1. The sequence goes on from NZ_JAKGBH010000010.1 coordinate 101,228, forward strand.
GCAGCTAACTTATCGTCAGCTTTTTGCGGAGCCACTGCAAAATCAGGGCTTTGGGTTATTGCACTCATAACGCCTCCTTAAACATTTTACCCTATGGCTAATAAAACAAAAGGAGATTAGCTAAGCCAATCTCCTTTTTATTTTAGTTAACTAATGCTGACTTAACCATTAGTTGTTGTAACTAATCACACTATTAACCAATTAAGCTAAGCGCTGCTTGTGGTAATTGGTTCGCTTGCGACAAGATTGACGTACCCGCTTGTTGTAAGATTTGGTTCTTCGTCATTTGCGCAGTTTCTGCTGCAAAATCAGTATCTTGAATACGGCTACGTGATGCAGATACATTTTCTTGAATATTTGCAAGATTACTGATTGTATGACCAAAACGATTTTGAATCGCACCTAAATCTGCTCGCTGTTCATCTATTGACGCTATAGCCGCATCTATAACGCCTAGAGCATCTTGAGATCCTGATTGGCTTGTAATATCTAAGCCATCAATACTCGATAAGGTAGAGGTTGCAGCTGCAGAACCAAAAACTTCAGTGCTCGCTGCCTCAAATTGAAAGCCTTCTGAGCTAGTTAATTCAACATCACCGACTGCTATATAACTATCAGCAACTGCTGTCGTTTGTGTCGTACCATCATTACTTTGGATTTGCATTGTTACTGCTGTAGAGTTCGTAGGCTCAGTGAATTGTAAAGAAATATCATCATCACCGACAAGCTTCAATTTAGATGGGTCGTCCAAATCCAACTCAGCAGTTACACCCGTATTGTTATTACTATTGATTGCACTAGCTAGTTCAGTTAAATCTTTAGCGTTAAAATCAGTCACATTAATAGCCTGACCATTAAGGGTTAGTGTTACGTCTTCCCCTGAAGAGTTTGCACTAAAACTACTTAAAGTAACTTCATTTTTAACTTCAGCTTTAACGCCAACACTATTATCAGAAGTAGCTGTATTTATTGCTGTTGCAATGTCTTTACTCGTTGCGTCAGCAGAGTAAGTAATTGCAGCTGTTGCATTCCCGCCGTTAGAAGATATTTTAAAACCATCACCTGCTACAACATCTGACACACCATTTGTAGCACCCGTTACAATTCCACCTGTTATACTACCGGTAGTATCATACTTATCACTTCCGATTTGATCTGCAGAGATATTATCAAGTTTAAAATCAATTGTTTCGTTTGCGTTCGCACCTACTTGGAAAGATTTTGTACCAAATGTACCGTCCAGTAATTGCTGTCCACCGAATGAAGTAGTCTCCGCAATTCGTGTTAACTCAGTCTTTAAAGCCGTAACTTCTTTTTGTAATGACTCTCTATCACTAGCTGAGTTTGAACCATTTGCTGATTGTAGAGCAAGCTCACGCATACGCTGAAGGATATTGGTTGATTCATTCATAGCACCTTCAGCTGTTTGCGCCATTGAAATACCATCGTTGGCATTACGTTGTGCCACAGCCAGGCCATTGACCTGAGAGGTTAAACGGTTTGAAATTTGTAAGCCTGCTGCATCATCTTTTGCGCTATTGATACGCATACCTGACGCTAAGCGTTCCATTGACGTTGCTAGACCTTCACCTGAACGAGACAGGTTACGCTGAGCATTTAATGAAGATACATTTGTATTTACTGTTAAAGCCATGATAAAACTCCTGATTACTTTCGTAATATATCTGTTTTGATTTAACCAAGAACTTTCACAATTGTATGTTCAAGCTCCGTACTGTTTAAGTTAACGGCAGATGTAGATTTATCTTTAGACTTTTTTTTAAAAAAATGGATTTTATTTGAGCTTCCCAGATTAAAAAACTGATTTTACTTGTTTTTTTATTTTAAAAAAATTCTACTTTTTCCTCTTACGTCTTATCTCCCCCTCATTTATTTCTCATTTTTTCTCTCTGTGTGAAAAGGTTTTAGGTGAATTAGTTACAAAGAAGTTAAGAGGCGCTGTAAACTTCAATGAAAAATAAGAAATTAGCGATAAAAGAACACTGACCAAATTACCGCCCAGCTATTTTAATGTTACGCAACAAAAAAGCGCAACCTATGCGCTTTTCATATATAAAGCTATAACTTTAATTAACCACCTAACAAGCTAATTGCCGCTTGCGGTATCTGGTTTGCTTGCGACAAGATTGATGTACCCGCTTGTTGCAAGATTTGGTTTTTCGTCATGTGCGCAGTTTCTGTTGCAAAGTCTGTATCTTGAATACGGCTACGTGACGCTGATACATTTTCATGGATATTCGCAAGATTGCTAATCGTATGACCAAAACGGTTTTGTATTGCCCCCAAATCAGCGCGTTGTTCATCGATTGCGGCGATAGCAGCATCAATAACATTTAAAGCGTCTTGTGAGCCATCTTGTGTTGATATATTTACTTGCTCGACACTATCTAAATCTGATGAGGCAGTTGCAGAACCAAAAACCTCAGTACTCGCTGCCTCAAATTGAAAGCCTTCTGAGCTAGTTAGTTCAACATCACCGACTGCTATATAACTATCAGCAACTGCTGTCGTTTGTGTCGTACCATCATTACTTTGGATTTGCATTGTTACTGCTGTAGAGTTCGTAGGCTCAGTGAATTGTAAAGAAATATCATCATCACCGACAAGCTTCAATTTAGATGGGTCGTCCAAATCCAACTCAGCAGTTACACCCGTATTGTTATTACTATTGATTGCACTAGCTAGTTCAGTTAAATCTTTAGCGTTAAAATCAGTCACATTAATAGCCTGACCATTAAGGGTTAGTGTTACGTCTTCCCCTGAAGAGTTTGCACTAAAACTACTTAAAGTAACTTCATTTTTAACTTCAGCTTTAACGCCAACACTATTATCAGAAGTAGCTGTATTTATTGCTGTTGCAATGTCTTTACTCGTTGCGTCAGCAGAGTAAGTAATTGCAGCTGTTGCATTCCCGCCGTTAGAAGATATTTTAAAACCATCACCTGCTACAACAGCTGACACACCATTTGTAGCACCCGTTACAATTCCACCTGTTATACTACCGGTAGTATCATACTTATCACTTCCAATCTTATCAGCACCGAAAGCATTAAGAGTCAGGTCAATTGTTTCATTTGCGTTTGCACCTACTTGAAATGCTTTTGTTCCATATGTACCGTCTAAAAGGTTTTGTCCTCCAAAAGAAGTGGTATCAGCAATACGGGTTAATTCGGTTTGTAATGCAGCAACTTCTTTTTGCAATGACTCACGATCTTCAGCAGAATTAGAACCATTTGCAGATTGCAGCGCAAGCTCACGCATACGCTGTAATATATTGGTCGATTCAGCAAGGGCACCTTCTGCGGTTTGTGCCATTGAAATACCATCATTGGCGTTACGCTGCGCGACTGCTAAACCATTTATTTGTGAGGTTAAACGGTTTGAAATTTGTAAGCCTGCCGCATCATCTTTTGCGCTATTAATACGCATACCCGATGCTAAACGTTCCATTGAGGTTGCAAGACCATCGCTCGATTTAGTTAAGTTTCGTTGTGCGTTAAGTGACGACACATTAGTATTGACTGTTAATGCCATTTTACCATCTCCTAGTTTTAATTAGGCTGTGGTCCAATGAACTTGTGAGGAACCACGCGCTTTGCAAAACTTGAAAGCAGGAAATGTGCCAGCTCAAAGAGAGAAATTAAAATGTTGTTTTTAAATAAGTTTTTAATATTCTATTTTGTAAATATAAGAAATAAAAAGGCCAGTGACAATTTTTTGCCACTGGCCTGATAGAAAGGCAAACTTTTACCGTATGAGTTTAATTATAAATAATCAAAAAGCGTTAAGTTTGCTAAACGACCAAAAGTTGCTTGCGAAGCCTGTAATGCGGTTTCATGTCTTGTTAAGTCACTAATTGCTTCAGCCATATCAACTTCAACCAAATTTGATTTGCTCGATTTATTATTAATATCTATCGCGCTATTTGAATCTGTGACACTTTCAACCAAATTCATTCGAGCACCTAGGCTTGCTTGTGTAAATACCACTTGTTCGCTGGCGCTTTGTAATTGGTCTAAGCCGTCTGCCAGTGCATCATTAAGCTCATCACCTGCTAAACTGCTATTTAAACTGGTGATTAAGTTTTGCATAGTATTGAGTACATTTTCTTTGTGTGGGGCCTCTAATTCGAACTCGAATGTCCCTGGAGCTTTGCCTTCAAGCTTAAACTCCATGCCTGCATATTCAATAGGCTCCCCTATAAATTCACCAGTGACAGCCGGTGTAACGGGGTTACCGTAACCATCATTAATAACATAGGTATCAGGATCACCCGGGTTAACGCCGGCGACAAGCTCAACTTGAAAAGAGTTATCTGCAGCAGTCGCTGTAGGATCTAAATCAAAATTTGCTTTGTGGAACTTATCAAAATCAGCTTGGTTTTTTACATACACAGTACTTTGTGCAGTGATACTCCCCGTTATAGTGCCTTCGTTATCAACAACATTTAAACGCGCATTTACATTTTCAAAAGCACTAAAACCATTATCGCTCGATTTAACATTCACCCCTTGTGCAATAGTTACTGAATGCTGGCCTTGGTCACCTTGATAATCGTATTGACCTGTATTTGAGTTAAAGCTATAGGTTTGAGTTGTATCTTGATAGCCAGAAAAGATATATTTACCGTCTTCTGACTGACTATTCATCAAGCTCACTAGGCTTTTTTGCAGCTCGCTTAATTCACTCGCAATAGATTTTAAATCATCATTACTCATGGCACCACTACCTGCTCTAATCGCCAGCTCCTGAGCGGCTTGAATGGTGGTGTTGATACTTTGTAAGATACTTTCTTCTGTTTCTAACCGCCCATTCAACTGATTAATATTTTTAGTATACTGCTCGTTTGTTTGAATTTTATTTGTATATAAGGCGGCTTGTGAATAAGCCGACGGACTTTCAGAAGTCGATAAATACTTTTTACCTGTTGTTACACGCTCTTGTGCGTTAGCAACACCTTGCTGACCTTCAAGAATTTTATTAACGCTACTTTGATACATTAAATTATTTGATAAACGCATAATTACCTCGCCGAATTAAGTAAGGTGTCGAATATTGAACGAGCAGTGGCAAGCACTTGCGCTGATGCCGCATACGATTGCTGAAAGCGTAAAAGGTTAGCCGCTTCTTCATCAAGGTTTACACCTGATAGTGACTCATACCAAGCTTCTGACTGCTCTGCTAATGCGCTAAACGCCTGTTGACTTGTTTGTGCCTGCGAAGTAACTACACCAATATCTGATACTAAACCTGTGTACGCCTGATTAAATGTTTGATGATTATCAGCAGTACTACTAGCAACAACATTTTGACGTACTAGTTCACCATTTTGTAAATCAGCCAATTGCAAGCCATTACGGTTATCATCAAAACCACCAGTGTTAAACTCTACTGTGAAGGTGTCACCTGTTGCAGGTGATCCTTCAATGTTAAAGTCAAACCCATAGGTATCATAAGGCGCGCCAGCTTGGGCAAGAATATTTTCAGCAGGTGGTGTAATGGTAAACGTCGATGTACCGTTCCCGTCCGTAATTTGATATTCGTTAGCATTCGCCGTTTTCACGAGTGTGATATCGCCATTCGCCAAGCTTGGAGGTGGCCCCACGGTAATACCCGTTGAGTTATCAATATCTGAAACTGTACCAGCAGAAATACTTGCATCACTGGTGTTATTAATATCAGTAGCAGTTCGAATAGGTGATGCTAACGCTAAATCTTCAGGGCGTTCAGTTGCAAGCTCGAGGGTCGTTGCAGCTTGTGAATTTAGCTTCACCATAAATTGGTCACCCGTATTCGCAGCACCCGATACGTTGAGTTGTAAACCAAATGAGTCACTTCCTGCAGGTGTAATTGTTGAAGAATCAATGACCCCCCCCACGATATTTGCTGTAGCAGGACTACCTAGCGGCTCACCTTTATTATCAATAGGCTGGATTTCAACTGTTGAAGCACTCGTATAAGTTACAACAAAGTCACTAGCAGGCAATTCACTGCCGAGTCCCGGCTCAACCGTTGCCGTCATCGTTGATGTGCCCGTATTAGCTTGATAGCCAAACGCATCTACCGTTGGAATAGCAAAGATATCACCACCAATTTCACCATTGGCGTCCATACCTAAGCTATTTTGTTGGTTAAAGGCATCGGCTAACGCTAAGCCCATTTGACCAAGTTGATTTTGCGCTGGCACTAAAATATCGTCACGAAACGCCAGTAAGCCACCAATTTTGCCTTTCAATTTACTTACATCAACATCAAGCGGCACGGCTTTGCCACCGTTTACGTCAAGTTTTAATTCTTTAAAGTTCGGATCAGGGTCGCCACTGAATGAAAACAGGTTAAATGTGCCGCTTTGCATGACAAGTGCTTGACCTGAGCCTAAATAAACTTGTTTTTCGCCGTTGTTGCCATCGAGTGTTTCAATATCAATCAGCTCAGATAAGTCACGAATTGCTTTATCACGTTCGTTATACATACCACTCGACGATGACTCACGTTCAGTGCCATGAACAGATGCAATCTTGGTATTTAGTTCGCTGATGCTTTGAATTAAGTTATTTGCTTCATCAGAGAAGATTTCTAGCTGCTCATTTACCACGGCTTTTTGGTCAACCACAATGCTCGACAATCTGTCCATTTGATCAATTAAGTTTTGTGCATCCGTCATGACCAGTGAACGAGCTACTGTTGACGACGGTTGATTTAAGCTTTCTTGTACGTTGTTAAAAAACGAGTTGATACTGGTTGATAAGCTGTTTGACTCTTCAGAAAACAAGCTATCGACACGGCTTGCTTCAGTTACAAACTGATCAAAGAATGCCTTATTAGAGGTATCTCTATTTAATTGCTTTTGTGCAAATTCATTCAGTAAGCGATACGTTTCACCACGACCCACTTGATTATCGATCATGGTTGTGAACTCAGTACGCTCACGCACATAGCCCTCGGTATTAACGTTGGCGATGTTTTTACTGGTGGTTTGTAAAAGCTCAGAGTTAGCTCTTACACCGGCATTTGCTATGTCATATAAGCTAAATGACATGAGGGTCTACTCCTTAACGTACCAATGAAGCAGCGACGCTTTGAAGCTCAACGCGCTTCAATACCTGCTTAATTTTATCGGCATAATTTGGATCAGTTGCATAGCCTGCTTTTTGTAACGAATCTAAAAAGGCTGCAGGCTCTGCGGTATTATTAAGTGCTTCTTGATAACGTGGATTTTCATTTAAGAAATCCACAAAATCATTAACACTGTCTTTAATCGATTGATAAGAGCGAAAACTTGCTTGCTTTTTAACTGGCACGCCTTGTTCAAATTCAAGCGTGACTTTGCTTGCTTTATCGCCTTGCCAGCTCCTATCCGATTTAATGTTGAATAAGTTGTTACTACTGGTGCCATCAGCTTTACTGATGATGTGTTTACCCCACCCAGTCTCAAGCGCCGCTTGAGCAACCATTACAGCAGGGTTTAAACCAATTTTTTCAGCCGCATTTTTTGCATGTTCCCAAACAGAGCTAATGAAAGACTCTGCATCTTCAAAGCGGTTTTCTGTTTGCTCGTTCGCAGCTGTATCTGCAACAGCTTTTGGCTCAGCTTTAATCTTGTGACTGTCGCTCGTTGCACCGGTTGCGCGCTTATCACTGTCGAACTCAGCCGTCGTTCTAAGCACAGAACCTGGAGTAAACTGTTTACCATCTGGCGAGAGTTGTTGAACAATTAAGTCAGCTAGACCCAGCGAGCCGTTTGATGAAAGCTCAACCGATAACTGTTGGTCATGCATCTCTTCAAAAAACTTAACGCCGCTTGAATTAAATGGGCTATCTTTATCTTCAAACGCTTCATTTGCTTTACGCATGCTTTTCAGCAGCATTTGAGTGAAGATAGATTCAAATTGTGCCGCCGCTTTTTTCAGCGCCTCTTTTGACGCATCGCTAGAGGCATCACTTTTTAGAGCACTTTGACGTAACGAGTCTAAGTTGCCTAAATCAAAAAAGTTTTGCTTGTCGAGATGATTAGTATCCATCAGCTTTTTGACACAATAGTTAATAATGAAAATTAAAATGCAAAAATTGCGCCAATAAAAAGCTTTATAAATGAGTAGCTAATAACTGATACAGGAATGGAGTAACTTCAGGGCCAAGATTTTGGCTGATGTTTATACACTGAAGGATTAAAGGTTATAGAAACAAAAAACGCGCTCGAAAGCGCGTTTTAATTTAAATGATAACCAGTTGCCCGTTTATCGCCCCCGCTTCTTTTAAAGCTTCAAGGATTGCCATTAAATCACCCGGTGCGGCCCCGACCTCATTGATTGCGCGTACGAGATCATCAAGATTAACACCTGGATTAAATACAAAAGCACGTGAATCATCTTCGTTCACATCAATAATACTTTGATTGGTAACGGTAGTTTCACCATCACTTAAAGCATTTGGCTGTGACACATTTTGCTGCTCAGCAATCGTAACCGTTAAACCACCATGAGTTATTGCCGCAGGCTGTAGCTTCACATTTTTGCCAATCACAATTGTACCTGTGCGCGAGTTAACAATAATTTTTGCTGCTGTGTCTGCAGGCTTAAACTCTAAGTTTTCAAGGGTAGATAAATACGCAACACGTTGAGATGCATCTCGCGGTGCTAACACTCGCACTGACGCTGCATCAATTGCCTGAGCACTGTCAGGCCCCACCAAATCATTAATCGTTTGCTCTAGGCGCTTTGCTGTTGTGAAATCTGGGCGATTTAAATTAAAGGTAATGTAGTCACCTTGCATAAACGGGCTCTTAATAGCACGCTCTACAATGGCACCGTTTGGAATACGACCCACTGTGGGTGTATTAATAATTACACGGCTACCATCAGCCCCTTCCGCACCTAAACCACCTACAACTAAGCTACCTTGTGCAATAGCATAGGTATTGCCATCAACCCCTTTTAAAAAGGTTTGTAATAAGGTACCACCACGTAAACTACCCGCACTACCAATAGACGAAACCGTAATATCAATGGTTTGACCAGGCTTTCTGAATGCCGGTAACTCTGCATGCACAGCCACAGCGGCAACATTTTTAATCTTAGGTTTTAAGCTATCTGGTAAGGTGATACCAAAACCATTTAACATGGCTTTAAAGCTTTGTTGAGTAAATCGGCTTTGTTCGCCTGTGCCAGGCAAACCAACAACCAATCCATAACCCACTAATTGGTTAGAGCGTACGCCCTCAACCATAGATACATCTTTGACTCGCTCAGCCTGTGCAGAAAACTGCAGGCTAATTAAGCAAAGAGCGATGATGTATTTAAACCCATTCATGACTTTATTCCTCTAAAATGGGAAAAGCGAACTACTAAAGAAACGAGACAGCCAACCTGCACTTTGCGTTTCTTGAATTTGCCCTTTACCTGAGTATTGAATTCGCGCATTAGCAATACGATTGGAAGTTACTGTGTTATCTGCTTGCACATCTTCAGGACGAACTAAACCTTCTAGGCGAATAAATTCTTCACCAGTATTCAAAGTGAGCCATTTTTCACCACGAATAACCAAGTTCCCATTCGGTAAAACACGCATCACATTGACAGAAATATCACCAAATAAGCTATTTGATTGGTTAGACTTTGAATCGCCTTTAAACGATGCCCCTGAGCCAATACCAAACTGAATGCTGTCGCCACCAATGTTAACCGGGTTTCCGCCAAGCCCAATAACAGGGTCTAAACTAGCATCTGTTTCTTTGTCGGTTTCAGTTTTTGCCGCTTTAGTGGCTTGGGTAGACTCTTGCAATTTAACAGTGATGATATCGCCGGCGCGTAATGCCTTTTTATCTGAGTACAAGTCATTTGCCGAATAACTATCAAACAACGAACCTGTTGGTACCACTTGTTCAGTACTTGGTTCCGGATACATAGGCGCATAGTAAGGGTCATCCTGAACCACATGATGATTTTGCGTTGTCATACAACCACCCAGCATCAATGCTGCTGATGTGACTAAGATAATATTACGCATGCTGCCTCCTACCCATTAAAGTTGCTGATTGATGTAACTAAGCATTTCATCAACCGCTGAAATCACTTTTGAATTCATTTCATAAATTCGTTGCGTTTCAATCAAGTTAACAAGCTCTTCCGTTACATTCACGTTAGAGGTTTCAAGGGAACCTTGAACCACAGTGCCTAAACCATCGATACCAGGATTACCTTGCACAGGTGCGCCACTCACAGCGGTTTCTGTGTATAAGTTTTGCCCCATAGGCTCAAGACCCGATGGATTAATAAAATCACTAATGGTGAGCTGACCGATGACCACGTTCTCTGCTTGACCTGAAATACGCACTGATACTTCACCGTCTTGTGAAACAGTAATTGATTGTGCATCGTCCGGTACGTTCATTTCTGGCTGTAATGGAAAACCCGCGCCGGAAGTTACAATGCGACCATCTTCGTCAGTCGTGAATTGACCATTACGTGAATAGGCAATATTGCCATCTGGTAATTGCACTTCAAAAAAACCTGGGCCTGAGATCATCCAGTCCAATGAATTTTCAGTGGTAAGCATATTACCTTGTGAAAAGTTCTTTTGGTTAGCAACCACTTTGGCACCGGCACCAAGCATTAAGCCTGACGGCATTTCAGTGTCTTGCGACGAGCGGCCACCTGGCTGGTTAATGTTTTGATATAGTAAATCTTCAAATACGGCGCGGCTTTTTTTGTAGCCTACCGTGCTGGCATTCGCGAGATTATTTGAGATCACCGAAATATCGGTTTGCTGGGCGTCAAGCCCGGTTTTACTGATCCATAATGCAGGATTCATAACTCTACCCTCTCAGTCATCTTAAACAATGCGTAACAGCTGATCTTGACGCTCATCGAGCTCTTCGGCTGTTTTCATCAATTTAACTTGTAATTCAAATTGGCGTTGATTGCTGATCATATCGACCATTTCATGCACTGGGTTTACGTTCGACATTTCAAGCGTTCCCGACAATACTTTTACGTTTGGTGAAATGTCACAAAAACCACAAAGGTCATTGACCAACATGTCTTCTTTTGGTCGAAATAAACCGTCATTGCCTTTTTCAAGCTGAGTGTTATCAGCCTCAATCACTTTTAAGCGATCAACCACTTCCAAAAAGTTAGCAGGAGCACCTTGCGGGCGAACCTGAATAGCGCCATCTTCACTAAACTCAACTTTTTCAATAGGCAATGGCAAAATGATTGGACCACCTTCGCCAATTACTTGACGGCCATGGCTCGTGATCAATGCGCCATCTGGAGTAATGTTTAAAGTGCCAGTTTTGGTGTACGCCTCATTGCCGGATGCATCTTGTACGCTCAACCAACCACGGTCGCTCATCGCGATATCAAGCTCACGGCCAGTTTCAACAAAACCACCCGATTCCATATTAGATCCTGGGCGTTCTTGCATTGCAAACACCCTAGATGGCAGACCTTCACCGAAGGCTTGCATAGAGCGAGCTTGTGCAAAATCAGCTTTAAAGCCAGTGGTGTTAGCATTAGCAAGATTGTTGGCCTTGAGCTCAAGACCTCGCAAACTTTGCTTAGCACCCGACATGGCAATGTAGACCATTTTGTCCATAACATTGACTCACTAAAAATACGATAATTAGGAAATGCAATAAAAGTGCCAAAGTAAAATTGACGCTAAAATAGAAGAGAAAAATGAATAGTAAGAATGAAAAAAGGCTGCCAATAGAGGAAGCAGCCTTCGTGTCGGATTAAGCTTAGAACCGTTAAGATTAACGGATCTGTAGGATGTTCTGTTGTAGTGTTGAGTTAACCTCAAGCGCACGTGAATTTGCTTGGAAGTTACGCTGAGCACTAATTAAGTCAACAAGTTCATTGGTTAAGTTAACGTTTGATTGCTCAAGCGCTGATGAGTTAATTGAACCTAGAGTACCTGAACCTGGTTCACCCGCAATCGGCTCACCTGACGTTAAACTCTTCTTCCAAGATGTATCACCAACTTGTTGCAAGCCCTGAGAATTAGAGAAGCGCACCATAGCAACTTGACCTAGGAACGACGTATCTCCATTACTGTATGACGCAACAATTTTACCGTCAGAACCGATATCAATTCCTGATAGACGACCTACAGTCGCACCATCTTGCTCTAATGCTTTTACTTCAAAGTTACTTGCGTATTGAGTTGGAACTTTATTTGCTGTTGCCGCTTCATCACGCCAGTTAATAGTCACATCATCAGGGAAACTTGCACCATTCGAAAGTAAATCAGAAAGGCCTGTCGCAGCACCTAAACCACTCGGTAACGTTAATGGATTAAATGTTGTATCAGTATTCGCTGTACCATCTGTACTTTGTGGTAAGCCACTGGCATCAAACTGAAAAGTTGATAATGGTGTATAAGGTGTTGTGGTTTGCTCAACACCTGTTGCATCAAATGGCTTTTCATCTAATGTAGCGTATACTTCCCACTCATTTTCATTACCAGTCACTGTAGAATCAGTTTTCACAAAGAAGAACTGTAGAATATGCGGTTCACCTAATGAGTCATACACCGTTGTCGATGTAGAGCTGTTATAAGTTGCACTTGTTTCTGGATCGAATGGTGTCACAGTTGGCGCAGAGGCACGTGAATCAAGGTTAAATGACGAATAAACATTCGTGGTTGCACGTGGTGAACCTGATGCATCTGGAATTTGTAGCGCAGAAGATGTACTTAAGCTTACAGAGGTTGTGTCACCGGTTGCTTCATCAACAGGGAAACCTTGTAAGTAATTACCGCTCGCATCCACAATAAAGTTATCTTTATTAAGTTTGAACGCACCAGCACGCGTGTAAGTAAAATCTTGTGCACCTAAGTCATTCGCCATTGCGAAATAACCTTCACCAGTAATTGCTAAATCAAGTGAGTTATTTGTGAAAGAGAGTGAACCTTGGTGGAATTGTTGTGCCACCATTGTTGTTCTTACACCGTCACCATTTTTTGTTTTACCAGAACTAAATACTGATGATGCGTATACATCAGCGAACTCTGCACGAGACTCTTTAAAGCCCGTAGTGTTAACGTTAGCAATATTATTTGCTGTTACGTCTAAATCTTTTTGTGCGGCTGCTAAGCCTGTTAATGCAATATTGAAGCTCATAACTCACCTCTAACCTATCTCTTAGCCAAAGCTAACCCAAACCTTTTATACTTATGCGATTTCAGCTATATCAGTTAGCCTAACCGCACCCTCTTTTGTATTTACGATAATGCCGCTTGCGCCATTAATATTGACACTTTCAATATTCTTAAAGGTCGCCATAGGCATACTGCTGTAGTCTCCATTTACAAAGCCTTCAGCACTGATGTCATACTCGCCTTCAGGGAGCACATTGCCATCGTTATCTTTACCATCCCACTCAAAACGCAGTGCGCCCGCAGACTGAGAACCTAATTCAATGGTTCGTACTAACTGACCTGAAGAATCTGTTATTCTTAGCGTTAAAGATTCAACGGCTGTCTCAGCAACCACCGACCCTTTAGCAAGGTTTTCACCGTCAAAGTCAATGGTGTCAGACTCTAATAACGCTTGCTTACCAACCAAAGTGGAAGCCTGTAACGCAGAATTTGATGTCATTGATGCAGTCAGTGAGTCAAACTTCTCGTTTAAGTTTGAAATACCTTCAGCCATAGTAAAGTTCGTCATCTGCGCGATCATTTGATCGTTATCAGCAGGGTTACTCGGATCCTGGAACGACAACTGCTGTGTTAACAACGAAAAGAAATCTTCCTGAGAAAGTGTGTTGTTGTCTTCCTCAGTTGTTTGCGTATTGCTTTGATTCCAACGCAAGCTATCCATATAGGATGATGATGCAGAGCTGATGTCGTTACTCATAACTTATCCTCGATTACCGTTGTCCTAACAACAGTGTTTTACTTAACATTTGCTTAGCTGCATCAGCAACTTGCACATTTGTTTGGTAAGAGCGAGAGGCAGAAATCATATTTGCCATTTCTTCTACAACATTAACGTTAGGTTTGTAGATATAACCATTTTCATCCGCACTTGGGTGATTCGGGTTATATTCAATTTGTAGCGGCTTATCGCTCTCTACAATACCTAAAACTTTAACGCCTACAGAAGAGCCCTGAGGATTGCTTTGCGATGCTGACGCTTTGGTCAACTCTGCAGCAAAAACAGGATGGCGCGCTCGGTATGTCTGGTCTTGGCTAGAGCTAATCGTGTTTGCATTCGAAATATTACTCGCTGTGGTATTTAAGCGCACATTTTGTGCACTCATACCCGTGCCTGAAATATCAAAAACATTATATAAACTCATGATTAAGCTCCTTGACTACCGAGGGCTTTTTTAAGGCCTTTAATTTTACTACTCATAAATTGCAGGCTTGCCTGATACTCTAATGAGTTCTGTACATACAAGTTTCGTTCCACTTGTATATCTACAGAGTTACCATCGCCTGTATCTGCTTGATTTGGCGTACGAAACATTTCTGCACCGCCAACAAAACGACTGCCTCCGGCAATATGTTTAGCATCGGTTCTTACCATGCTATTGCCGCCTTGTTGGTTGCTTTTTGCCGCTTTTAATGCCGAGGCAAAATCAATGTCTTTCGCTTTATAGCCCGGCGTATCAGCATTAGCGATATTGGTCGCTAATAACTCAGCGCGTTGTGAACGGATCAACATTGCATGGGGGTGAACACCAAATGCTTTATCAAAACTGATAGCCATAACCATCTCCAAAAAATTGACTCTAGAGTGATTAATGCAAAAGCTAAGCCAATAATGAAGGGGATATTTTATTCACCTAAGATATTGAATAATAGATAAATTTAGCAACCTAAGAGCTAGGTTGCTAAGAAAGGTTTACTTTTTCTGGTAGATGATGCCTGGATTACAACGAACCATCTCAAAGCTATCACTTAAGCCCGCCATTGATTCTGACGCACCTAAAAAGAGGTAACCTTTAGGGTTTAGGGCTTGAGCAAATTGCGAGATAATTTTAGCTTTTACCTCTGGTGAGAAGTAAATGAGCACGTTACGGCAAAATATAATGTCGAACTTGCCCATTAAAGCGTATGAATCCAGTAAGTTAAGGTGTCTAAAGCTGACCATTTTACGTATAGGGTCAATGACTTGAGCCATTCCATTGCCGCTGTCTTTAAAGAACTTTTGACGGCGTTCCATCGACAAACCACGCGCAAGCGCCAGCGAGTCATACTCAGCGTTTTTGCACATATCAAGCATGGTATTAGAGATATCAGTGCCGATTATTTGCGCCCCCATCTTTAATACACCAGGGTTTTTTGACTGAAACTCGGCAACCGACATGGCAATTGAATACGGCTCTTGTCCTGATGAACTTGCCGCTGACCATATTTTTAATGGTCTACGCACATCTTTAAGCTCAGGAAATAATTTCGTTTTCAATAACTCAAACGGATACTGGTCACGAAACCAAAGCGTTTCATTGGTTGTCATTGCATCAACCACAGCGGCACGAAGCTGCCTCTCATGAGGACTCAGTGTTTTACTTACCAACTGCGATAAAGACTCGACATTAAAACGCGCCATAAGTGGAGCGAGACGGCTTTTAACTAAATAAAGTTTATTATCGCCAAGCACAATGCCGCATTGTTGCTCTAAAAAAGAGCGAAATTGATCGTATTCGCTTTGTTGTAAATGCTTATTTTCCAAAGTAATACCACCTATAAACTATTAATCACAATGAACCCATTTTTTTACAGCAGTCGCTAGTTCATCTGGGTTAAATTTAGCAATAAAATCGTCAGCTCCCACTTTCTCAATCATTGCTTGGTTGAATACACCACTTAAAGAAGTATGTAAGATCACATGCAAAGGTGATAATTTTGGATCGGCCTTTATCTCGGCGGTTAAGGTATAGCCATCCATTTCTGGCATTTCAACATCTGAAATTAATAAGCCAACTCGCTCAGTAATATCGTTCTGGCAATCAAGTTGAGCTATTTCTCTTAGTCTTAGTAAGGCCTCTTTGCCATTTTTAGCAAGCTCAGTTTGTACACCAAGTGGCTCAAGCGCTCGTTTTACTTGATTTCTCGCGACAGCAGAGTCATCAGCAATAAAGACGATTCTTTCACCTAAATCTTTCTGGAACTCACCTTCACCAACAACATCTGCGCTAACTTCAGTGTTCACTGGGCAGATTTCATTTAGGATCTTTTCAACATCCAAAATCTCAACCAGTTCGTTTTCTATTTCTGTGACTGCTGTTAGGTAAGAATAACGTCCAGCTCCCGAAGGTGGTGGCATTATTTTTTCCCAGTTCATATTTACGATACGTTCTACACCACCAACCAAAAACCCTTGTACTGAACGGTTGTATTCGGCAATGATGATAAAGCTGTCTTTTATGTTTTCAATTGCAGGACCACCGACAGCCATTGATAAGTCAATAACAGAAATAGTTTGTCCACGAATATGCGCAACACCGCGAATATAGGCATTTGATTTTGGCATGTTCGTAAGTGGCGGGCATTGCAAAACCTCTCTTACTTTAAACACGTTAATACCAAAGCGCTGACGCCCTCTGAGTTTGAATAATAGTAATTCAAGGCGGTTTTGCCCAACCAACTGAGTTCGCTGGTTAACTGAGTCTAAAATGCCTGCCATTTCAATCTCCTAAAGATAAACAATCAGAGCTGGAACAATAATTGCCTTCTTTGTGTTAAAGCTACATAAGGTTACGAAGCGTCTGTTTTTTGACGCAAAATATTTATACCTTGTTTTCAACAATAAGCATAGTCGAAACAATATGAGTTTGTTAAAAAAAAGCCGAAGATACAGTGTTTTTTATTTTCTTTCTAGCCTGTTGTTTGCAACACAACTACAAGCAGAAGTCTATAACAACGAGCAACTTCAACAGATCGCTGTTGATTTTGTGAGTGAACACATGCCTGACTTGAACACAACACCACAGATAAGCGCTTTGCCTCTGGATAGTCGCATTCCTGATAGGTTATGTGAGTCGCCATTAAACAAAGAGTTACCAACAGAGCCTCCTTTTAATCGGCAGGTCACGGTACAACTTAAGTGCCAAGACATAAATAGTTGGACCCAATACGTTCACGTTAGAATTATAGAACTTGAGCCAGTCGTTGTTGTTACAACGAGTCTTACTCGAGGTGAAGTTATTCGTGCCGAACATTTACGCCTAGAAATGAAACCTAAGCAATTTGTTAGAACGCAATACGTACAAGATGAGTCTATACTTATTGGCAGTCGCAGTAAGCGAAATTTACGCGGTGGTACACCTATTGTTATGAGCCAAGTTTGCATGGTTTGCAAAGGCGATAACGTAACTATCTATGCTTCGTTACGGGGCTTAAGGATCAAAACCACCGGAATTGCGCTAGAAGATGGCACGTTAGACGAATTAGTACGTGTAAAAAATAAAAAATCAGGTAAAGTATTAAATGCGCGTGTGGATGGAGTCGAGTCTGTACAGGTAAATATTTAATTTTAACTATTTATGCTAAAGTATCCGCTGTGCCCGCCGATATAAAGGCATAAGTTGGGTAATGTATAGGTCAAAAATTATGGTAAGCAATGTCAATAATGGTCAACAACAGCCTTCTGTGTTGACAAATACCAAGCAAAAAAAGCTTGATTTACAAAAAGATAATGCTAATGCAGCTGCTGCTAAATCAGCCGCACCTAAAGCAAGTGCAGATTCTGTCAGTTTAACACCTCAGGCAAAGCAGCTTAAATCATTGCAAGAAAAAGCAGAGCAGTCTTCTGGTTTTGATAGCAATAAAGTGGCTGAGCTGAAAAAAGCGATCAGCGAAGGTAAATACCAAATTGATGCTGAAAAGCTAGCAAAGAACATCGCTGCATTCGAGTTTGATGTCTATGGCTGATCATAATCATTTAATAGCCAGCAAACTAACACAGCAAGTTTCGTGCTTGGAGTCTATTGCTGCGTTGTTAGATGATGAATTGACAGCCATTGCTGCAAAACGTGGCGAAGGATTAAAGAGTATTTCCCAACAAAAAATTTCTTTGCTCCAACAAATCCAAACCATAGATAAAGAAGTGCAAAAGCTTGTCGCGCACAACGAATCGCAAGATGATGACGTGAGTGCACTTATTAAGCAAGTTAACACTCTCCTAGCAAGCTGCAAAAAGAAAAACGATGTAAACGCCCATGCGGCTCACCAAGCACAGTTAAGTGTTAAACAACTTAAAGACATTCTAATCGGTGCGCCTTCATCGATGACCTACGACCAAGGCGGCAGCGTAATTCAAGGCGATAAAAAAATCGTCCACAATTTGAAAGCCTAAACCCAAATATTATTCTTTTAAAAAAACGCGATAACTAAGTTAGTTATCGCGTTTTTTAATGTTTGCAGAATTATACCAATCCACGATATCACTCAATTAAGCAAGGTACTGTAAGAAAAGCGCATTTCAGCGCTTTTCTTTTATTGATTAAATATCTACAGATTTATTTCCATCTTCGATTAGTTTCTTAATCATGTCCTCTGATTCACTCTGAATATCACTTGCAGGTTGTGAACTTATTGAGTCATTAGGATCAAAAGCTAAACTTTGCTGTTCGCTATCGATATTCAATGCCAGTACCTCACTTTGTTCAGAGTCACTTAAAACATCATCGATTGTTACTTCAAGCGGAGCAGAGTTAGAGTGCAATGTCGGTTCCGTATCCGCTTTAGCTAATATCACGCTTAAATCAATACTTTCACCGAGCTGCTCAGCGCCTGAAGTTGAACTTTCATTTTCTGGTGGCTCTTCAGAGTTATCTAAGCCTGCTAAAACAGGTTCTTCTCCAAGAGATATGATGCCGCTATCAGGCTCTGATTCAATCACACCTGTACCGACTAAATCGTTAGAGGTGTTCTTGACGATATACTCACCAGTTTCAGTATCAACAATAGCAAAGTAATATTCATTCCCTAAATCAAGAAAAGAAAGCCCTATGCTCCAGTCACCGTCGCTATCAGTTGTGGTGCTTGGCGAAGAACTAAGAACTGAAGCGTCGATAATATTGAGTAAATTAAGGCCGATTAAGTTAGAGCCAATGGCATAAACCTCAGTTCCCGGCTCAGCAGTGCCTTCGGCGAAAGGTAAGAGTAAACCTAATATACCTGGATTATAGTTAGTAACATCAAAAGCATCTAAGCTAGGGTCATTACTATAATCAATACTCGATATAGTGGTTGTATTACCAGCAGCATCTGTCGCAGAGGCCTCAACATATGCGAGAGTTAATAAAGAGACTGACAAATTAAGCACTTGCCAATCACCATTAGCGTCAACGGTGGCTGTGTAAGGAACTCCTATGCCACCTCCAATTAGGTAGTTTGTAATGGTAATAACACTTCCTTCAGGCAAATCTGAAGTACCAGAAAGCGATACCAAGTTACCTAATAAGAATGACGGCGTGATTGATAACTCTGGAGCCACAGTGTCAACTTCTCCGCCCGTTTTACTATCAGTTCCTGTATTACCTGCGGTATCTGTGATGCTTGCAGTGACCGAGTACACTCCATCAGCTAACGCTTGACCTGCTTCAACTTGCCAATTGCCACTCGCATCGGTTGTGGTAGTAACTGTATGTTGTAAACCGCCTGCGGCAGTGAACACAATTACTACTGTACTATTTGCAGCATCAGATGTGCCGCTGATAACAGGGGTTGAGTCGTTTGTGAGTATTAAACTGCTTTGATCAATGCTCACAATCGGTGCCGTAGTATCAACCGCAGACGTTGTACTTACTGAACCATCATTCCCAGCAGTATCAGTCACAACAGCGGTTACCGTATACTGTCCTTCGGCAAGCGCTTGGGTTGCTTCAACTTCCCAGTTAAGGCTTGAATCAAGCGTTGTTTCAACACTATGACTAACACCTGCTGCATCAACGAAGGTGACAACCACTCGATTACCAGCGACTGCTCCTGTTGCACTGCCAGAAGCGAGCGGTGTTAAATCGGTTGCAACAGCAATCGTGTCTATAACAACATCAGGCGCAGTGATATCTATAATGCCAGACACCGAAGTGGTTGCGCTATTACCTGCAGCATCAGAGATACTGGCTTCAACAGTGTATGCTCCTTCAGCTATTGAGGAAGGTAATGCCACAGACCAATTACCTGATGCATTAACAATAGCAGAAGCAGTAACATCATTACCTAAACTATCAGACACAACTAACGTGACAACGGTGCCCTGAGGTGCATCACTGGTACCACTAATTGTCGGTGTAGTATCATTTGTAATTGCTGGTGCATTAACCAAGATTGATGGCGCCGTGAGATCTATCTCACCAACCTTTGATGCTGTTCCAGTTAAACCATTTTCAGTTACACTTGCATCTACCGTGTATTGTCCTTCACTGAGTACAGTAGCAAGCTCAACACTCCAAATACCACCCGTTACCGTTGTAGTTATTGTTTGTGTATTTCCAAGTGCATCTTCAACATTTATTGTAACTTGTGTGCCGTCTACTGCATCACTGGTACCTGAGATGATGGGGGTTGTATCATTTGTAATTGCCAACGTGCCAATAGATACTGTTGGTGCATTAGTGTCTAATGTTGCATTGTCTGTGGCAGTCGTCGTGTTATTTGCAGCATCAGTGATGCTTGCAGTAATAGTAACTGAACCATCGTCAAGTGGTGTAACAACATCAACTGACCAAGTACCATCAATTTGCACTGTAGCTGATAATGAATAAATATTCCCACCGTTAGAAACACTCAAAGAGACTATGCTACCTGCAGGTTCATTACTTGTACCGCTAATTGTAGGTGTAGAATCATTTGTCGTTCCTAAGCTATTAATAGTGAGCGAAGGAGCAAGTGTATCTATAGAACCAGATTCAGTATCACTGCCAATATTACCCGCAACATCCGTTATTGACGCTGTTACAGTATAGTTTCCATCAGGTAACGCGGCTGGTGTAACTTGCCATGTTCCATCTCCCAACACTGTCGCAGTCAGTGTTTGGGTATCACTATTGCTGTCTGTAATCGTGACAGATACTTGAGTTCCCGGCGATTCTGTTGATGTACCTGAAATAACTGGCAAACTTGAGTTTCCAATTCCCAATACGTCAAGCAATACAACAGGCGTAACTGTATCAACTGTTATTGATGCTGTTGCAGTTTGCGTGTTGTTTGCATCATCCGTTATGCTAGCCGTAATCGTGTAACTACCATCAACGATGTCGACAGGTACTACAAGCTGCCATGTGCCATCTGTATCAACCGTCGTAGTCAGAGTTTGACCCGCTATTTCAACAACCACTGAACCACCTATCTCATTACTACTACCCGAGATAGTTGGTCGAGCTTCAGCTGTGCCACCAATAGCATTTACGCTTAAAGTTGGTGCTATACTATCCAGTACACCTGTTGTTTGTTCAGTTGTTAAATTACCCACCTGGTCTCGAACCGATGCTGTTACTGTGAATGTGCCATCAGCAAGTTCTGCTGGTACATCAACAGACCAAGTTTGATCGCTTTGCACAGTTGCAGTAAAGCTTTGCGAATCTCCATTAGCGTCTTGAACAGTCACATTAATAACCGTTCCTTGACCCATATCCGTTGTACCCGAGATAGTTGGTGTTGTGTCATTAGTAAGTGCGGCAACAGACACTGTTAGTTCAGGTGCTACATTATCAAAATCAAGGGTGCTCACCGTTGCAGTGTTACCTGCTGCATCTGTTCCACTTGCTGTTACATAAGCTAAATTAAGCAGTGGCACAGTAATATTCGCTAAAGTCCAATCTCCATTCGCATCTGTAATGGCAGTGTATGTTAATCCAATTAATCCACCGACAAGGTGCTCAGTGATCGTGATAACACTTCCTTCTGGTAAGTCTGAAGTCCCAGACAAGCCAACCAAATTACCCAGTAAAAATGAAGGGATCACACGAATGTCTGGCGCTATAGTGTCGACTTCACCACTGTCACTGGCACTGCTGTTATTACCTGCTGCATCACTGATACTAGCACTGACTGTGTAGTTGCCATCAGCTAAGGCTTGCCCTGCTTCGGCGCTCCAATTGCCTGAAGCATCAGTGGTGACTGTCACGGTATGGCTGATACCATCAGCATCGGTAAAGGTCACGGCGAGTG